>NZ_JAYDCK010000002.1 GCF_034555965.1 Aquicoccus sp. G2-2 | reverse complement strand
CATGCGGCAGGCTCTCCGGCAGGCGTGGGCGCAGCAGTTCCAGCGGGTGGGCGCGCAAGCTGAGCCGCAGGGAAAGGTAATCCTCGATCACCTCCTGTCCGAGCGTCATCGGCGAAAGCGAAACCCCCGACTCCACCCCGCCCTCACCATCCGCGCCAAAGAGCGGAAGGGGTTTAGGTGCGCGCAACGCCCGCGCGGCCCAGAGCGCATCGCGGCGCGCAAGGCCAAGGGTGGCGAAGGCATCGCCCTCGGCCAGCCGCTCCAGCGTGGTGAGCGGCGCACCCGCCCGGCGCCACAGGCTTTCGACATCCGGATAGCCATTGCCGCGCGCCGCCACAATCCAGGCGGAATCTTCCTCGCGCATGCCCTTGATCTGGCGAAACCCCAGCCGCAGCGCCAGCGCGCCGTCGCTGCGCGGCTCCAGCGTGCAATCCCAGACCGAGTTGTTAACCGAGACGGGGCGGATCTCCACGCCATGTTCGCGCGCATCACGAACCAGTTGCGCGGGCGCATAAAACCCCATCGGCTGGCTGTTGAGCAGCGCGCAGGTGAACACTGCCGGGTGATGGCATTTGAGCCAGGCAGAGATGTAGACCAGCCGCGCGAAGCTGGCCGCGTGGCTTTCGGGGAAACCGTAAGAGCCGAAGCCCTCGATCTGCGCGAAACAGCGCTCGGCGAAATCCGCCGCGTGGCCGCGCGCCAGCATGCCCGAGATGAAGCGGTCGCGAAACGCGCCGATGGTACCCATGCGCTTGAAGGTGGCAAGCGAGCGGCGCAGCCGGTCGGCCTCGGCCGCCGTGAATCCGGCGGCGACCACGGCGATCTGCATCGCCTGCTCCTGAAACAGCGGCACGCCGTAGGTGCGCCCCAGCACCTCCATCAGCGCGGGGCCGAGATCCTCGATCTTTTCCTTGCCCTGGCGGCGGTTGATGAAGGGATGCACCATGCCGCCCTGGATCGGGCCGGGGCGCACAATGGCGACCTCACAGACCAAGTCGTAAAACTTGCGAGGCCGCATACGGGGCAGGAAATTCAGCTGTGCGCGGCTTTCGACCTGAAACACCCCGATGGCGTCGGCGCGACAGAGCATGTCATAGACCGCCGCATCCTCGGGCGGGACATTGGCCAGCGTCAGGTGCCGGTCGCGGTGATCGGCCAGAAGCCCAAACGCCTTGCGGATGCAAGTCAGCATGCCGAGCGCCAGAATATCCACCTTCAAGAGTCCGAGCGCGTCGATATCGTCCTTGTCCCACTCGATGATGGTGCGGTCCTCCATCGCCGCGTTCTCGATTGGGCACAACTCATCAAGCCGCCCATGGGTGATGACGAACCCGCCGACATGCTGGGAAAGGTGCCGAGGAAAGCCGATGATCTCGGCCGTAAGCCGGGCGGCCAGCGCGATGCGGCCATCGGCGGGGTCAAGCCCCGCATCGCGCATCCGGTCCTCGCCCGGCGCGCTGGATGACCAACCCCAGATCTGGCTTGAGAGCCGCGCGATCACGTCCTGGCTCAGCCCCATCACCTTGCCGACCTCGCGAATGGCGGCGCGAGAGCGGAAATGAATCACCGTGGCCGTCAATCCGGCGCGCTCGCGGCCATAGCGCGCATAGATCCACTGGATTACCTCCTCGCGGCGCTCATGCTCGAAATCGACGTCGATATCGGGTGGCTCGCCGCGCTCCTTGGAGATGAAGCGCTCGAAGATCAGGGTGATTGACTCGGGCGGGACCTCGGTCATGCCGAGCAGATAACAGACGACTGAGTTGGCCGCCGAGCCGCGCCCTTGACAGAGGATTCCGCGCGAGCGCGCGAAGGCCACGATGTCATGCACCGTCAGGAAATACGGCGCATAGCCCATCTCGCCAATCAGGCGCAGTTCTTTTTCGACCCGGGAGATAATCTTGGGCGGCGCGCCTTTGGGATAGCGCCAGTGCAGCCCGTCGCGCGCAAGGCGGGCAAGCCGGTCCTGCGCCGGTTCGCTGCCCTCGGCCTCGTCGGGGTAGTGATAGCGCAGGTCATCGAGGCGAAAGGCGCAGGCATTCGCGATCTCCAGTGTGCGGCGGATCGCGGCGGGATAGCGATGGAACATCCGCGCCATCTCGGCCCCCGATTTCAGACGGTGCTCGCCGTTGGTCAGACGCCGCTCGCCGATACTGTCGATGGTGCACCCCTCGCGCAGGCAGATCAGCACATCGGCCAGAGGCCGGCGGGCCGCGCGGTGCATCATCACCTCGCCCACTGCAACCATCGGCAGCCCGGTGGCTTGCGAAAGCCGTCCCAGTCGGCTGATCCGGGCCTGATCGCGCCCGTCATAACGCGGCGCGGCCCCAAGGAAGCATTGACCGGGAAATCCATGCTGCATGGCGCGCAGCCCGGCCGTCACATCCGCCTTCTGCGCTGGCTCCATCGGGTCGGGCGGCAGGGCAATCAGCACCATGCCCGCACCCCACGCCTGCACATCCTTGAATGTCAGATGGCATTCGCCTTTCTCTGCGCGTCGCTTACCGAGTGACAGAAGCCGGGTCAGCCGCGCCCAGGCAGCGACGTCAGTGGGCAGCGCGAGCCAGTCGATTGTGCTGTCGTTCAGCACCAGCCTCGCGCCGGGGATCAGTCGGGGCAGCGGGCTGTCGGCGGGGATGAGCGGACCGTCCTCGCGCAGGCGCAGGGTTTGCCGGCTGGAATGATCCGTCACCTGCCGCGAGCGAACGGACAGACCTTTCTGGGCCGCGCCAGTGGCCTGCGCCTCCTCACGCAGCCGTTCCAGCTCTTTCAGCGCGGAAAATGCGCGCACCACGCCAGCGACCGAATTGCGGTCGGTGATGGCAATGGCGGCAAGGCCAAGTTCGGCGGCGCGTGTCACCAGTTCCTCGGGGTGCGAGGCACCGCGCAGGAAGGTGAAATTGCTCGTGACGCACAGCTCGGCATAGGCGGTCATGCAAACTCCCCTGCGCGAACCAGTGTTCTGCGGGCCATGTGGCGGCCTGCGGCGTGTGAAACAGCCACAGGCGCAGCCCCTCGCGCGTCTCGATCTGCCAGTAATCGCGCAGGCCCGACCGCCAGTTCGGGTCATCAAACCACCACTCCGGCGCGATCCGTTCCGGCCCGGTGGCGCGCAGGGTGGTGAAACCCATGCGCCGCCAGCGAAACGCGGCAGGCGGATGGCCGGGTCTGCCGCCGCCACGCGCGCTGACGGGTTCGGGTGGAAAAATGATGATCGGGCGCGCCGGGCCGCAATGCGGTGGTGCTGCCTCGGGCGTGCTATAAGCGGCAGCGGCCATGATGAAACTGCGCTCGGGGATGTCGCTTTGCGCCGGTAGCAGCCGCAGCACCCGGTCAAACCCGAGCCGGTTGCCCAAGCGCGAGAAAAGATCGGCCAGCGCATCTTCACGGCGCAGGGGCGCGCCGCTGCCGATTTGTTCCGGGGAAGTTCTTCGGTGACATGTGCGCTCAGCCGCAGCGCCTCAATCCCGAACCCGGCGTCGATCTGCGCGACACCTTTGGCGAACAGCGCCACAATCCGCTCGGGATCGCGCATCGCGCGGGCAAGACCGATTTCGACCTGCGCCATTTCCCGATCGACCCGGTGCAGTTCCAACCGCAGACGGCGCGCACCTCTATGGTGCAGTTCCAGCTTGTCGCAGAGCCGGGTGAGCAGGCGCATGAGCCCGGCCGTCACATCCGCATGCAGGCCGATTGGTTCAGGCAGGGTCATCCGCACCCCGAAACTCGGCGCGTCCGGTTCCGCCGCGACCGGCTCGGGCTGGGCACCAAGCGCCTGATCCAGCCGCAGCATGAGTCCGGGGCCAAAGCGGCGTGCCAGCGGCGCGCGGGGTTGGGTGATCAGATCGGCAACGCGGTTGAGCCCCATGCGGGAAAGCGCCTGTGCCGTCTCGCCATCAATCCGCAAGGCAGAGGCGGGTAAGTGGCCGATCCCCTCGGCAAGCCTGCCTTCCGGTATGAGGCCGCCGCCATGACGCGCCAGGGCATGCGCCGCGCCGCGCGTCTCGGCAATGGCGCTTGTCGCACTCAGACCGGCGCGGGCGAGACGCGCGTGCAGATCGTCACGCAAGGCGGTCTCGCCGCCGAACAGATGCGGCACGCCAGTAATATCGGCAATCAGTCCGTCCGTGCCGTCGCACGCCACCATCGGCGAATAGCGCCCCGCCCACCGGCGCAGGGCGGCAAGGGTTACCGCCTCATGCACAAGATCAGTGGGCCGGGTGATGAGATCGGGACAGATTGCGCGCGCATCTGCCAGCGCCATGCCGCGGCGCAAGCCATGCGCCTCAGCCGCCTCGTTGAGACAATGCAGATGATCCGCGTTGCCCGCCCTCAGGATCAGCGCGAACGGCCCCGGAACGGGGCGTCTGCGCAGGCTGGCGTCGCTCGCCAGGCGCGCAAACCAGATTGAAAGCAGCCGTTTCGCCATTCCACTCCACAGTCCAGGTTCCAGTCGTTCCCTTTTTGTTCTTTTTAAGAGCCCAGCAATGCGGAGTCGAGTCCCCGTCTTCGGCCGCCAGCGGCGCACAATGCCAGCGTGTTTCTGCCGCGTTGCAGCCCTGACCCTCGCGAATCAGCATCAGCCCCGTGGTCGCGCCCGCCTCTGCCGCCAGTTGTAACCGGCGCCCAGCAAGGAATGACAGCGGGTTGGAAGGCTCGGCGATCACCAGACCCACAGGGGCGGCGCGCAATGTCTCCTCGACTGACCAGAGCAGATCGAGTTCACTTTTCGGGCGGATCACATGCAGCCGCGCGCCCACCCCTCGGGCAGGCCGCGCAACATCGGCAGGTGCGGCGCATGGGCGGGCAGCACCCAGATCAGCGGGCCGGTGTGGCGCGCCGCCTGAAACAGTGCGAACGCACGTCGCCCAAAGCCTTCGGCCTCGTGCACCCGCGCAGGGGCGAGGTTGAATGGCGCAAAGTCATCCGCCATCTTCGCGGACCCCGGCGGCGACGAGTTCGAGCTTCCCGTCCGGCAGCGGGCGCTGGAGCGCCAACGCCTCCTCGAGCGGGGCGGTCAGCCAGGTCCGCCATTCCTGCGCTGTCGTCAGGATGACCGGCATTGCCTTGGGATGGACCGGGGCCACCTCCGCATTGGGAGGACAGGTGAGGAACCCGAAAAGCTCAGCCGTCACCTCACCCTCTTTCAGCTTGCGCACCGAAGTCCATTCCGTGCGCACCCCCGCGAAAAAGCCGAGCGGGCGGTCTTTGCTGAGCGCGAACCACACCGGCGAGTTGCGCGCAGCGCCTGGGCGCTGGTCAAGCTCGGAAAAGCTGGTGAACGGCACCAGGCAGCGGTGCTCCACCCCGAGCCAGCGCCGCCAATGCGGCGAGGCCACGTTGCGGATGTTGGTCACGCCCTTGTCGGTCTTCTTGCCCTCAAGGTATTTTGGTGGCGTGGGCATGCCCCATCGCGCATTGGCAAGCTGCCAGCCGCTGGCCCCGTCGGCCCGGATGATCGGCGCGGCATAATCCGGCCAGATCCCGGTCAACGGCGGCAGGTTGCCAACCGTGTCCATCAACTCTTCATCGCCCTGTAATACGTCATCGAAAAGATGGCGCATCGCGTCCTGACTCTTGGTCTGGGAATAGAGGTTGCACATCAGCGGGGCTTCCTTGGACCTGCGGGCCGATTGAATAAACCGGAACATTGCCAGAACAAGTGGCGTTTGAAAACCTCGGATGTTCGGGCGCGGGTCAACGCGTACCACAGGAAGCGCGGCGAGGGCACGATCAAGGCGAGCTGCTATGGCCAAACGGCCCCAGGGTCTTTGGAGCCGATCTCTTTATCCAGGACGTAGAAAGCCTTTCGTTGTCATGAACGACTTCGCTTTGCACGTTTCTTTGGTGATCGAGACGCTGTCAGGCAGGTGGTCAAGGTCCGATCGTATCTCGAATTGAAGCTGAGGTCGCAACTCGACAATCCAGCCGCCCAAGGAGGCTGCAAGGTTTTGCCGCCATCCGCTCAATGGCCGGACCCAAGTAGGTAAGTGACGCTTCGTCCAGCCCTCAAAATGTACGGGGGCATCGACAGCGAATAGTGACCGCAATTCATCTCCAATACACTTGGTTCAGCCCCCGCGTCCTTTAGTTTTTGAATCAACCTTTCAGATAGCTCTGGCAACACGACTTTATCTCGTTTTCCCAACACTATCTGAAGTTCGAGATCAGCCCGTGCCAACTGACTCGCATAGTTCTCCAAATCAAGTAGGCCCCAGGCCCTTCTGAGATCGGTCAACGCAATCTCGGGCTCAAGGCTGGTGCGTATCGCTCGCGTCGCGCGACCCGTCCAAACCATATCCGCCAAGCTACCAGCCGTCAAAAAAAGCGCTGCTTTCGATACCCTAGTGTCGTGCGCCGCGATCAGCCCCGCAACCCAGGATCCCAAACTCATACCCAGAACTGAAACCTCTCCATAGCCTTCACTCTTTAACCACCAAATGAGCTTTCGCCCGTCCCAGACAGCCTGTCTCACGGACTGGATGGTCCGGCCAAGATTTGGGCTGAGCATATAATCTGCGTATTGAGAACCAGGCCGACTACGTTCGAAGTGATACGGCATAGCGATCTCGACAACCGCAATCCCACGCCGCGAGAAGAAGTTGGCTATATGACGATACCGGGTACTGGCATTCCAATGGTGAAAAACAACTAGCGCCTTATCAAAGGAACCACTTTCTGTGATTCTCGCACAGACCATATTGTTCTCTTCAATATCGGTGGAAACTCTCGAGGGAAACTTGATCCAACCATTGTCACGTTTGAAGCCAAAATCGCACTCTCTAGGTTCGTCGAAATAGGCTGGATCTGCGGCGGCCCGGTCGGCTAAGCGGCAAAACGCCTCGATATTCACGACGGGCGCTGCACCTGCAAATGCAAGACCAGCGTCAAGGACAAAATCAGAAGCTTTCTTGACATCGTCTCCGCGCTTCGCCCGCCGCTCATCCCAACGATCAAGCCAACTATGGTACACTTTTATTGCCTCCTAAGTCTGGCACTTGCCCTGTCCCAAACCTCGGATCGAACAATCCGTAACCCGCGAACAGCAGCCCTAAACTCAGCAGGATCGAAAAGCCTGCGAAAGCGCCGATCAACAAATAGCTGGTGATGAGCAGTGAAATGATCGCCGACATGATGACTAACGATCCGCGAAATCGGCTTGCGACAAGACCACTTGGTCCTGTCCCATTCTTTTTGGGGGCCGCAATCGCCGACGATAGTCGCGCCACGACTGCGTGCGTTCGGATGGAAGCATAAACAAATACGGCACAAGTCGCCAACACGATGAGTAAGCTGCTGTAATTCGTTGGCATATTGTATTCGAGCCAGTCGCGCATCGTCTCGTGATCAGTGAAGACCGATAGTAAATCGCTTTTCAACCAACTCACTATTGTCGCTCCACGCGATAGCATAAAAGCGCTTTGGAGCTTCATGCAAATGGCGATCAGAAGCCCCAAGATAGAACACCTAAATACCCCGTTCATTATTGTGAGACTGATTTCATAGGCCTGACATCGATAATCCCCTTGCGACCAAAATTCAAACCGCTGCCCGATTTCCCAAAAATCATTTGCCAGCGTGCAAAGCAAAATGAGTCCTACAAAGAAGAGAAAAAAGCTGACACCCATGTAGAGGTACGCGAGCGCCGTAAACACGATCGCTTCCGGTATCGATATGATCTCTGGGCGCACAATCGCTATCCTTGCCCACTCCACCGCGTAGTTGCCTGGATCGCCAGCCAACAACGGGCCCAAACATCTATCGACCCACTGAAGAAGAGCGGCGATAGGTAAACAAATAAGAAAGCTGGCCCAATGGGTGATCGATGAGGCTTCAACTTTGCGCATCCAACCGTTTTCGTCTTCGACTCGATCTCTTTTCGGTGACGGCTTTGTCTGTCTGGCATTTTTCCAGAAGACGACCAGCTCCCCGACAAATGCAAAGTAAAGTGGCATCAGCACCATAAAAAGGAGTGTCCAATTCGGCGCCCACAGAAATCCAACCTGCTTAGTCAGACCACTTTCCTGTTCGTAAACAATGCTGTAAATATCCAGAAAATAAGAGGAAAACCCAAGCGCAACGGCCCCTGCAAACACGGCGGCCGGTAGATCCAGCGGAGATCCACGGCTAAAAACCGCTTCTGACGCCCTCGCCAAACCAAGGCGCCGCTTCGGCACAACTAACTGAGTATTGTGCGCCATCTCCACTGGAGGCTTAGTTTCGCTACTGAAGGGCGAACGCCCTGCCACGACTGGAGAACCCTGAGTGGCGCGGTGTTCCGATCCGCTGTGCAATCTTCGCCGGGCCGTTACCAACCGCGACTGTGCTAATCGAAGTTCCGCCTGCCATTCGCTGGTCGCTCTCGGGTCATCGCATCCAAATACCCTTGCCAGCCAACGAATATTCTCGATGCTGATCCCCTTCAGGTTATCCTGGTACCAAAGCTGGATCGTCCGCAATTCGATGCCAGACCGATTGGCATCGATTTGCGAAATTGCTGTTGCCAGAAGCTCGGGTGTCCATGGTCCCATGGGAAACCCCTCCTTATCGACTGGCCTACCCGCACCCGCCGCGCTCAGCCGCCTGAACAGTTCTTTGAAGTCGCTCCCGTCATGCGGCGGAGAAAGATAGAATTTACCATTCTTTATCAAATGTTTATCGACCTCTTTTTCGTTCCGTTTCGCTACCTTTCGCATCCTATCGTGATTTTGCCCCTCAGCATAGTGCAACTACAGGGTGTGTGATTCGGCGTCCACGCCAGCTGTTTGAGAATATCTGCTAGCAGCGATCGGCATATTGCCCATTCAACGAACTTGGAGTGAACATTGTGATGAGAAAGTTTGAAGGAGAAGCAGCGCCCATTGCGCGTTTACTCGGAGATGACAGGGAACGCACTGTTGGCTGGGTGTACATTTGGGCGTCTTCTGAATTATCGATTCTCTGGATCACCGATCCGTGCGTTGCAAGCTTCATTGAGCCTCCGCTACGCCCAGAGGTACTGTCAGAAGCGAAATCGGCGACACCGATCAAATTGACCGAATTTCTTGAAGCGCTTTCTAGCGAGTCCAGCCGAAAACCAAGATAGCAGCGCTTGCCATTCATCAAAAGGATCGCTCAATTAAAAGTATATTAGATATGGCATTACTATATTATTGTTGTAAAGCGATTCGACCCGTGAAACCCGAAGGATAGCTGACATGACCAAAGCCCTTGCCCGTCTCGCTGCATTTTTCGCCGCTGCGCTCCTGATTCTTTTCGGGGCGACACAACACTCCGAGGCGCAAACCTACCAGATCGATTGTGCAATACTTTTGTGTCTTTCCGGCGGCTGGCCAACCTCTGCGCCATGTTCCCGCGCCCGTTCTGAATTCATCCGGCGGATCACACCTTGGCCAGTGGAGCCACCTCTTCAGATCTGGCGTTGTCCGATGGGCGCCTCATATGAAGCGGAGAACCAGCTACATGGGACAGTGAGGTTCCTAGACATTCTGTTTAATGGCCGCAAAGAGCAATCGCGCCAATCCCTATCGAGGGCTGAGAGTGTTTACGACACCGGAACGGTAAACCCCTTGTGGCAAGCCGGCGAATTCGCAGATCGAGCCGCCCCGGTGGGCATTGCCCTGCGCCACATTCAGGACATTCAGGATCGTGCTGATATCGATATCAGTGGGCCGGAATTCAATTTCGTGCGGTCCATACGAGTCTTTGATATACGTTATGCACGCCAATACTTCGCCGGGTCGGAAGGCGGCTGCGAACGCGCAGCTAGTATTCGTCTCGGAACCTACGGTACGCAGGGCGATTTTTCCTGGAAAAGTTCGTCTCCCGCAGCGTTGCCAGAAGCTCATGTCGGGCTCAAGCGATGGGGATTAAACTGCCCCAACATCTACCACCGGTCGGTTTTTGTAGAGTGGAGGGACTACGGCGGCAACTACGGTTTTGAGCAGGTGAACTATTAATCTGCCTGCCAGGCAGCCGACTCATAAACGCGCAACCAGACGCGGATTTCTGTGAGTCTGACAGGCTGAGGAAGTTGATGCCATCGTTTTCGTATCACGTAACGACGGCCTTGTAATGCTTGAGTTTTGAGAAGAACCGCTCGATCCGCTTGCGACGTCAATAGGCGTAGCGGTCCGATGGCAGGTCTGATCGACGCGGGACCGGGCGAATAGCTGCCTTCGCCCCGATGCGCGAGAGACAGTCTCGCTGCCAGTTTCTGTCATAGGCAACGTCGACGAGCAGGTCTTGCGCCCTTCGCCTTCACCATCATTCCTCCACCAGTTGCAGGAATCGGTTATACTCTTCGCTAACTTCGCGGGCTTCCTCAAAGGCGCGTGCACGCTCCTGTTCGAGGCAACGAAAGTAGCTCTGAATATCACGGATATAAACTTCGAAATCCTGCCGGATAATGTCTCTGTAATCCCGCACAGCTCGCGAATCACTTGGCACGAATGGGTGGGCGGGTGCGATACAAGTGCCCGCAAGACCCGGACCAGAATAAAGCACTATCAGGACCAGAGCTTTCAAGGAGCGCCGTCCTCGCAACTTGGGGCTTCGCAAACCTGTTAGAACCTTGATAGATGCCATTTACCGTGCCAAGTGAATGCGTGACCGAGATACAACTGTTTCAACATAAATATATCTTGCAGTCGTTACTATACTATCGTAGTGCTGCGCTTCAAGTAGGAATGCTTGGGGTGCGCCTTTGAAGAAAGCGTAGGCCAGGCCATGAATTGGGAAGTTGAAGCACCAAATGTGGTCACGGAAGCAAGATTCCGCGAACTCGTGGAGAGCGGCTATTGCGCTGAAATCCTGTGCCAGGAGTCTGCGCACAAGAAGGGCCCCAGCTATTACGGGGTCTGGATCATGCGCGCCGTCTCTGAGGACGGCGTGGAGAAGCTGCTGGTCACGGCCCGGACGCGGACTACGTATAACGACATCAAGATCCGCGAGTTCAAGACAATTACAGGCGTTGTGTCGTTCCTCATCAGCATCGGTTTCTCCCATGCCGATGTGCCGCTCGAAGAAGGCCAGCGCACCGTGCACAAGCTCTCTGCATCCGAGGAAGGTAGCAGCACCTAGCCTCTTCCTTCTCGGTTTTCTGGCCGCACCAGTCTCGGCACAGATGGTGCTGACCATGGAGGGTGATGGCTCCCTGACGCCCTCACGCTCCCAGAGCAGATTTTCCCGCAACTATAATGACGGCGTTGGTCAGGGTTCTGCATCAGATGGCCTGGCTATCCTCGGCGAGAGCAAGCCGAAGATCAAAGAGGCGCAACTTGCAACCTTTGCGCTCCCAGCACCCTTGCCTCGCGCAGATGTTCTTTCTGCCATCGAGGCAACGGCTCTCCGCTATGCGAGTCATCCCGGCCTCAGGCACGCGGAGCTAGCGGTCACGGATTGGCTGAACCTCTACCGCGCTAACATCGAAGTGGAGAGTGCTTATCGGCAAGATGCGGTCTCGAACGCGGGCGCAATCGGTCTTGGACAGCTCATGCCCGCCACCGCGCGCGACCTTGGCGTAGACCCGCGTGATCCGCAGCAAAACCTCGACGGCTCCGCCCGTTACCTTGCAATGATGCTGCGAGAATTCGGCGATCCGCGTCTGGCGCTCGCCGCCTACAACGCTGGACCCCATGCGGTCCACCAATATGGCGGCATCCCCCTTTTCGAGAAACTCAAAACCACGTGGCCCGGGTCATTGCCGTTGTAGCCCGGCTGGAAGGATCAAATTCATGAGGCACTTTTCGACATTTCTTATTGCTACTCTGGCCCTGTTCCTGCTCGCAGCAGACCCTGCCTTTGCCCAAAGCATCGACCTTTCCCCGATCCAGAGCTTGTTGCAGGGCATCGTCGATGCGCTGACAGGCCCGCTTGGCGTTGTCATCGCGACGCTCGCGGTTCTGGGCGTCTTCCTCAGCTGGTTTTTCAACATTATAGACCTGCGCCAGGCGCTGTGGGTTCTTGTCGGGATCGCCGGTGTCGCCGCCGCTCCCACCATCGTTGCCGCGGTCTTTGCCGGTGCCTGAGCGCTCGCCCCTCTTTCTCGGCCTCGTGCGTCCGCCCAAGCTAATGGGCCTGCCTATCATGTATGCGATGGTCTGGCTCTTTGGCTCGGCGCTGCTCTTCGTCTGGATCCAGCACATCGCGGTGCTGGGCGTGGCCGCCCTGCTCTACCCGGTGCTTTGGAAAGCCGCCGATTGGGATCCGCGTTTCATCGACGTTATGATGACGGCACTCCAGGAGACGCCGCCCACACGGAACCGTGGAATCCATGGCGGGGACAGCTATGCGCCATAATGAAGCCCTCGACGAAACCCTCGATCCCCGCACGCTGACACCGGACTGGTATGGCCGTGAGACTCGGCTCGCGCATATGCTGCCCTATGTGAGCCTCGTCGATGACCGCACCGTGCGGACGCGGCTGAACGAACTCTTCCAGTGCATACGGCTTGACGGGGTCAACAGCTACACGACGGATGATGCCTATCTCGACAAGGTGACGGCGCTCTTTGCCCGAATCATCGCGCAGCTCGGGCCGGAGTTCAGTTACTACGTCCACAAGGTTTCGAAAGCGATCTCGTCCGACCTCGAGCCCGTGCGCGAGGACAGCTTCGCGGGCGAGGTGGATTGGCTCTGGCGCGCGAAGCTTGAGACCAGTGGGCTGCGTGACAAAACCTTGACCCTCACGGTAATCCACCGCCCGCCCGCAAAAAGCTTCCTGCCTTTTCTCAACCGCAGCGCCCCGGACCGCCTCAAGGAAGAGACGCAAAAGCGGCTACGACGAGTTGGCGAAGCGGTGAACGTCTTCCTGTCGGGGTTGACGGAGCTGAACCCGCGCGTCCTGTCTGCCGAGAGTGGGGAACTGATCGGTTTTCTAGGGGCGCTGAACACGGGCCAGGAACTGCCCCTCTATCCGGCGAACACCTTTGGATTCCTGTCCTTCAACGTGGCCAACACCGGCGTGATCTTCACCGGCGATCACTTCGAGCTCTCCGAGGGTGTTGTAGGCCATCGATACGGCAAGAGTTTCACCATTGGGGAGTATTCCGAGGCCACCTCCTGCACCATGTTCGACATGCTGAACCTGCCAGTCGACATGATCGTCACGCATTCTTTCACGCCGATCAATTCAAACCTGATGGCGGGCCGGATCAAGCGGCAAAAGCGCCAGATGCAGGCCTCCCGGGACGCAGCCCTGTCGCTCATGGAGGCCCTCGACATCGCCGCAGATGATCTCGAAGCCAAGCGCCAGAGCTTCGGCGAACACCACATGGTCGTGACGTTATTCTGCGACACGCTCGACGAGCTGCAAACGCTCAGTGCCGAGATCGTCAACGCGGCCGCTACTGAGGGGGTGAAGATGATCGGCGAGCGAGTCGCAGCCAAGGCGCATTACCTCAGCCAGCATCCGGGCAACCAACCCAAGCGCGTCCGCGCCAGTGCGATCACCAACCGCAACTTCGCGGATTTCGCAGCCTTCCACCGGACGCAGCTCGGCAAGCCCGCTGCGAAGACTCCTTGGGGCAAGGTCATCACCTATCTGCCAACGCCCGAGCAGAGCGCCTACCGGTTTTCCTATCACGAGCAGGGCAGCCCGGACAAAGAACCGACCAGCGGGCATACCCTGATCATGGGGCGGCCCGGGTCGGGCAAATCGGTGCTGTCGGCCTTCCTGATGACCCAAGCCCGTCGCGCAGGCGCACGGATCTTCGTCTTCGACTACCGCCTCGGCATGGAGATGGCGGTCCGCGCCAATGGCGGGCGCTATGCGTCTTTGAAAGCTGGTCAACCCACCGGCCTCAACCCGCTCTGGACGGAAACCGATAGTCGCGGCACCGCTTGGCTCTCGGACTGGCTTGCCACCCTCCTCTACCGTGCCGACAAACCGCTGACGCCTGCGCAGACCAACCGCATCCAGGAGGTCGTGCGCCAGAACGCGCAGGCCACGAACCCGGCCCTGCGGAACTGGCGGGATTTCGCATCGCTTTTTGTTTCGACCGATGATGGCGGCGATCTGCACCAGCGCCTGTTTGAGTGGACCGAAGAGGGCCGCTATGGCTGGATCTTTGGGCAGACCCTGGAAGACACCTTTTCACTGGAAGGTGATGTGGTGGGCTTCGATCTCACCGGCATTCTCGACAGCGAGGCCGACAAGGAGCGGATGGCCGTGCTCTCCTATATCTTCCGCCGCGTCGAGCGCGAGATCGAGGACCGCCGCCCCACCATCATCGTGATCGACGAGGCCTGGAAGGCGCTCGACAACGCGTATTTCGCCGAACGGCTGTCGAACTGGCTGGTGACCGCGCGCAAGCAGAACACCGTCGCGGTGATGATGACACAATATGCAAGCCAGCTCGAGCGCACCCGGACCGGCAAGACCATCGTCGAGGCGGTGCCGACGCAGATCCTGTTGCCAAACATTCGTGCCCATGCCGCCGACTACGCGATGCTCAATCTCTATGAGAAAGAACTCGACGTCCTTCTCAACACCGGCAGCTACAGTCGCCTCGCGCTTATCCGTGATGACCAGGGCTCCATCGTGGTCGATGCCGATCTGAGCGCGCTTGGGCCCAATCTCACCATCCTCGGCGGAATGGAAAAAGGCGAAACGCTTGTCGGTGCCGATTACCGCAACCGCCCGGACTTCTGGAGGCTTTCATGATCCGTATATGGCGTTTTGAGATTTCATTAAAAAACCCCGCATCGTTTTTCGCGTTCGAGCGAAGCGAGAGGCAGCGAACAAACGATTCAAGACAATCTCGAAACGCCAAACTGTTGCTTCTCGCCGCGCTCGGCGCTTTGGCTTCCTGCGCTCAATACCAAGAACCTCAGGCCAACTGCTTCACCTTTCTCGCCTCGACAGCGCCCGTTGCGCCTGATTGCAGATTCACACCCCTTGGCGCAACGGAGGGCGACATTGAAGTCTAGACTGCCCCATATCCTGATGCTGTCCCTGCTGCCCTGCCCGGCTCTGGCCCAGGGCGTGCCGTCAGTTGATAGCGGTCTGACCGTACGCGACATCGTTGAGACGGGCGATCGCGAAGTCGATCTCGCAACCCAGGCGGAAAAACTCTCCGCGCACGAACTCATTGCCGAGATTGAACGTGAACAGCTGACCACGCTGCAACGCATCCTTGACGCCCAAACGAGCTTTGGCGGTCAGGGCCTACCTGCGATGGTCTCGGTGCTTGAGGGCGGAAGCGGCGATCTCGACCGATCTGTTGAGGCTGTCTATGGAACATCAAGCGTTGATCCCAACCCCGGCGGCGCGCAAATGTTTGGCGATGCGGCTGCAAACATCGAGCAGCTCATCATCCGCGTGGCCCAGGAAACCAGCGGCTTTGCGGGTGTAGGCCGCGCAGGTCTCTCCCCGTTCAATGGCGCGCGCTTCTGCAAGCGCTCATTTGGCAGGAAAGCCGGTTCACCATCGGTGCCCGGTCCCCCGTCGGTGCCTTCGGCCTCACACAGATCATGCCCGGCACGGCCAGCAATCTCGGCATCAACCCGGAATACTATGATAGCCCCTACCTGCAGGTGCATGGCGGCGCGCGCTATCTCGCAGCCCAGCTCAACACCTTCGACGGCAACATCATCAATGCGCTCGCGGCCTATAATGCCGGGCCGGGTCGGGTGTTCGAGTATGGGGGCGTGCCACCTTTCCGCGAAACCCAACATTACGTTCAGGTCATTCCCGAGCGCTACAATCTCTACCTGAGACGCATCGGCGGGATCGACGCGCTCGGCACGATCGATCCCGCGCTACTCGCAAATGCGAACCTCTCGCTGGCAGGGCACGGCGCCGCCTTTTATGGCAACAACTCGCCCGCCGCGATCCGCCAAGCCGCCCTGCGCATCCGCGATATCGTCGAGCGGATTTCCGAAACCGAAGACGTTCAGGAGAGCGTCGCGCTCAACACCTATGCCCGCGCCGAACTGGTGCGTCTCGTTGCCGCCCGTATCCGGCTTCAGGCCGCGCGGACCCGCGTCCTTTCTGCCAAGGAACTGGCCCAGGCCAGCGCCCGCATGGCCGAGGGCGCGTTCATGGATTTTAAGATCAGGGAGATTGAATGATGGGACATCTGCTCTTGAGGACAGCTTTGGCCACGACACTTGGCGTTGGCTTGCAGTTCAACGCCCTACCCCCTGCCGCAGCACAAGGTGTACCGGTCGTCGACACCCAGAACATCGCGCAAAACATCCAGCAGCTGCGGCAAATGATCGAGGACGAGATCCTGCAGAACGACCAGCTGACGCAGCTCCGCGAACAGCTTGCCACACTCACGGATCAACTTGCCGAGCTGCAGCGCACCTACGAGGCGCTGACCCGCCTTGCCGAGCTTCCAGAAATCATCAGCACTGAGATGGAAGACGAACTCAATGGCCTGCTCGACCAGGAGTTCGGGGACATCCTCGTCACGATTGAGGCGATCAAGACTGGGGATTTCTCCGGGCTTTCCGGCTCTGGAGCGGGCGAGATCGAAACCCAGATGGACCGGGTGCTGGCCGATCTCGGCTTCGATGAAGACACGCTCTCGGAAATGGCCACCAGCGGCAATCCAGGGGCCAACCGCGTGGCGACGCAGGCCACCACCGGCGCGCTCGTCTCAGCCGCCGCCCAGAACAGCTATGAGGATGCCGGCCAATCGCTAGAGCGGGTAGACCGCCTTGTCGGGCTCATCGACGACATGGACGAACTCAAGGAAAGCGTCGATCTCAACACGCGCGTGACGGCCGAACTTGCCATCGCGCTCGTGGCCATGTGGCAGCTCGAAGCCATCCAGACTGTGGGCGATGGTACCGGCGGCGTGATCGATGCCGCCACAATCGCCGAAGAACAGCGCTTCATGGATTTCACCCTGCCCGAGTTGCGTGCGGAATGACCCGAGGTGTGACGCGTGGTGAGTGAACAGGAAATCATCGAAGAAGAACTGGTCTACGGTGCCTTGCGCCGCGAACGACTCTGGCAACGCCTTGGCCTCACAGGCCTTGTCTTCGGCATCCTTGGCTGTCTGAGCGCAGCAGCAGTCGCAATCCTCGATGTCGATCCGCCCCCCGTCGTTGTCCCCTATGATCCCGCCACCGGCTTTGCACTCCCCGAAGCCTCGGTGGGCGCGACTTCGGTGACCGCGAACCAGGCGATCATCGAGGCAGAAGTCTTCCGCTATGTGACTGACCGCGAAGTCTACAACCAGCTCGATAACGATCTGCGCATCCGCAGCGTCCTGCGCCGCTCGGACGGGGCCGCCGAGAGCGGGCTCCGCCAGATCTGGAACAGCGCAAATGAGACCTATCCGCCGACCGTCTATGGCCCCAATGCCCGGCTCGACGTGGAAATCCTCAGCATCAGCCGGATCGGATCCGACCGCGCCACCGTGCGCCTGCGCAAGCGTCTGTCATCAATTAACGGCACCCAGACCGGGCTCTTCACCGCCACGCTGCTCTTCGAGTTCCGCCCCGAAACCCGCCGCTCCATCGACGAGGTCTGGACCAATCCGTTTGGTTTCACCGTGCGCGAATATTCCATCCGCTCCGACAGATTGGAGAATTAATGCGTTTCTGGAATTCAAATCAAAATACCTTGTCGCCAATGTCCCGAGAGCGCGCAGCGCGGCAGGGTATTGGCGACGCTCCTCGTTCCGGAAACGCGTGGTTGATCAATAAGTTCTTTGTTGCTGCCCTACTTGTTTTGCTGCCCGGCCTTGCCTTTGCCGAAGCCATCCCGCGCGGTGGCCAAAATGACAGCCGTGTGCGGCTGGCAACATATCAAGAAGGTCAGGTCTACCGCATCAGCGTCTCGCTCACCCATGTCACCACCATCGAGTTTGGGATCGGTGAAAGCATCCGCTCGATTATTGCGGGCGACACCGAGGGCTTCGAAATCGACGGCGTCCCGGGCGGTCAGGCCTTCGCGATCAAGCCTGTGGCGCGCGGCGTCCATACCAATGTGACCGTCTACACGAACAGGCGCAGCTACTATTTCAACGTCGAGGAGGTCCGCAGCCCGACCTTCTACGTGGTGCAGTTCCGCTACCCTGACGACGCTGCGCGCCCGACCCGGGCCATCGCGGCCCAAGCGCCGAACTACAACTACGGTGCCAGCGCGCGGACCGAGTTCACCCCAACCCGCATCTGGGATGACGGGACCTTTACGTATTTCGCGTTTCCGCGGAACGCACCTGTGCCAGCGATCTTCCGCTACGCGGGCGGCCGTGAACGCACGGTCAACACGCAAACCCCTGAAGACGGTGTGATCCGCGTCAGCGGCGTAAACCGCCAATGGGTCCTGCGACTTGGCGAAGAGGTGGTCTGCATCGAGGCGATCCCGCCCGCAGAGGCCGCCTCATGAGCGATACCGAGAATACCGAGCTGGAAAAGCGCCTCGCCGCCCTGGAGAAAGGCAGTGCCCGCGCCCCCATAGCGGCGCAGCGCCGGTCGCCCCTTCTCGCGCTGATCGTGATCCTCGTCATCGGCGCGGGTGGTGCCCTGCTTTATCTCCTCTCACAGCCCGACGAAGAGGAAGCCTTGCCGACGGCCACCCCGGACGTCTTTCAAAACGAGGGGGACGGCTTTGGCGCTATCGAGACCTTGCCCCTGCCCGAGCCCGAGGTTGTGTTTGTCGGACCGGATCCAGTCGAGCCCAACGCGGAGCTTCTGGCGCAGATCACCGCCTTGCAGGCCCAGATCGAGGAATTGCGCAACGCCCCCGAACCGGTCGTAGAGGAAGACACCGCCGCCGCAGAGGCGATCGACGCGCTGACCGCTCAGATCGCGGCGCTGCAAGCCGCCTCGGAAGCGGCACAGCAACGGTTCCAGGACGAACTGACGGCGCGGGATCGAAGTCTCAAGCAATTACGCATGGATCTGGAACTGGCCCAACTCGAGGCCAGCCGACCGCAACCCGCCCCAGCGGGCCCCACTGAGGATGAGCTGCGCGCACGCGAGCAAGAGCGACTGCGCCGCGAGGAAGAAGCCCGGCGCACGGCCGAGCTGGAGCGCCGCGCCGCGGAGGAACGCGCCTTCCAGGAGCGGCGCATCGCCTCGCCGACCATCGCTTTTGGCGGTGCCTCTGGAGCGAATGAAACGGCTTTGACCGAACGCACCTTCGGCGAGGTGACGGATTTCGTGCGGAACGGTGCGTTGCCCTCCACCGTGACGCAAGCCGAGGTGATCGCCAATCCCTCCAACACCATCATCCAGGGCACCATGATTCAGGCCGTCATGGAAACCGCCCTCGACAGCTCGCTACCCGGCCAGACCCGGGCCGTGGTCTCCGAGGATGTCTACAGCGTCGATGGCGCGCGCCTCTTGATCCCCCGCGGATCCCGTCTCATCGGGCGCTACCGCGCCGGCGTCGATATCGCGCAGCGTCGCGTCACCATCGCCTGGGACCGGATCATCCTGCCCGACAATCAGACCGTCCAGATCAGCTCCTTCGGGGGCGACGAATTGGGCCGTTCCGGTGTCACCGGTCTCATAGACACGCGCTTTGCCGAGCGTTTCGGGTCGGCCGCCCTGATCTCGCTGATTTCCGCGGCACCTAGTGCCGCCGCCGCTGTGGTCCAGGATGAGACTGCCGCCGACGTTCTCGAAGACGTTGGCGATGATCTGGCAGATGCCACAGACAGCGTCATTGGCGATTACCTCTCCATCGGCCCCGTCATTTATGTCGACCAAGGCGCACGCGTCACGGTCATGGTCGACCGCGATCTGGAGATATTATGAGCCCATGTCGCTGAGCTATCTTGAAACCTCCCTCGACCGTATCAACGCCGCCGCCCGCGACGATGCCATCGAGATCTGCATCAATCCTGACGGCAGCTGCTGGGGCGAATTCCAGGGCGATCACTTCATGCGCGCGCTGGACCAGAGGCTGACGGGCGTTCAGGTCAGGGACCTCGGCAACCAGATCGCCTCCTCGGCCAATACCACGATGAGCAAGGACCGCCCCATCGTCTCGGTATCGATCACCTACAAGGGGCGCCCAATCCGCGCACAGGTCATCACCCCGCCCGCCGTGCTCTCGGCCATGTCGATCAGCCTGCGGTTCTTCTCGAGCCTGCCACTCGAGGGCATTGCGCTCGATTTTCTCTATGGCAAGGAGCGAAAGCTCGAAGACCTGCGCGTCGAAAAGAAGCGCGACTTGCGCGCCGTGGTGGCCGCGGGTTTGATCGATGATGCGCTGGCCTTCTGCGTCGAGAACAAGCTCAACATGATCGTCTCGGGCGGCACCTCCACCGGCAAGACCGTGGCCGCGCGCAAGATCCTCTCTCATGTGCCATCCGAGGAACGCATCGTCACCATCGAAGAAGCCGCCGAGCTTCTGCCGACCCAGCCAAATGCCGTCACCCTCATCGCCAATCGCGACGCGGAATTCCAGACCGCCGATGTACTGCTCACTGCCACGCTGCGGATGCGCCCCGACCGGATCATCCTGGGCGAGGTGCGCGGCAAGGAGGCCATGACCTTTCTGGAAGCCATCAACACCGGCCATGGCGGCTCGATGACCACGCTGCATGCCGAAACCCCGCAATTGGCCGTGCAGCGCCTCGCGATCGCGGCGCTCAAGACCGAGATCCCAATGACCTATACCGACATGATCCAGTACATCGAAAATTCCATCGATGTGATCATCCAGGCCGGCCGCCATGACGGCAAACGCGGCATCACCGAATTCTACCTCCCCGGCGCAACCGAGATTGGAACTTCCCCATGAAGACCTTTGAATACGACATCCTGTCCTTTCCCATGACGCGCAAAACCAGCCTTGCCGACATGCAGGCCAGCCTGAATGCCAAAGGTGCGGAAGGCTGGGAGGTCGTGTCGATCAGCTCCTCGGAATTCGCCAATGTCGGGCACACGGTGTTTCTGAAGCGCGAAACAACAACCGTTGGAACCGCGGCATGAGAGTGACGCAGTTTCGCCTCGCCTCGGCCGCGCTCGCCCTCGGCCTCAGCATGACGTTCACCCCCGCGTTCGCCGAGCGCGACCTAGTCCCTACCTTGGAGCGCAGCTTCGATGTCTGTCCGGACCGCCCCGATGAACCCAGCTGGATGCAAGAAATCCCCCTGCGCCAAGCCTATCAGCGCGTGTTGGTTCAAGACATCTACCGCGCCCAGAACCTCGAGCGTATCGTCCAGACCGGCAGCTGCGACTGCGCGACCCGGTTCCCCTCTTGGGACGCGGCCGAGGCCGTGTTTCGGGAGAGCTACGCGAGCGACGAACGATGGGAAATGCTGCAAGCCTCGGACGGCTACAACCGCCGCGCCAACGCCGCCCGTCTCGAGGCCAAAGCGATCTGCGAAGCCGCGGGCAACTGGTGAGGCACAACCCCAATGAGCGTCGTCACCTATTTCGTTGAAACCTCCCAGGCCTATCTCGACACCGCCGCTGAGACCCAGTTTGGTGCGGTTGCGGCAACGGTCGGCACGCTCCTGGTTTTGGGGACAACGCTGGTGGTGATCCTCGTCGGAATCAACATGATCTATCAATACCGGGCCATGGATGGGCACACAGCCTTCTGGCTCGCGGTCAAGATCGGGCTCATAGGGATATTCGCGACCAACTGGATGCAGTTCAACGCGTTCTCATCTGCCATTCTCTATGGGATCGACAGTATCGCGGGCGCGCTGGTGGCCTCGGTCGGCGGCGGCAGTCCGGGACCCTCTGGAACTTTCGCCGAAGAATTCGACCGCCTGATCGCGGAACTGGGCGACTATCTGAACGCTGCCGGGTCCGAGCTGAACTGGATGGCCGGCGCCATGCTCGACATCGTCGGTGTTCTTCTGCTCTCGATCCTCGGCGGGCTGGCCGCCTTCATCCTCGTGGCCTCCCGCCTGATGATCGCGCTCCTGATCGGGATCGCCCCAGTGATGATCTTCCTGACCCTCTTCGAGGTGACAAAGGATTACTTCGCGCGCTGGCTGTCAGCACTGGTCTCCTTTGCGCTCTATCCCATCGTCGTCGCAGGCGTGTTCGCGACGATCACCGGAGTATCCTCCGCCCTGATCGGTGAGCTTGGCGACCCGGAAGGGGCCTCCAACATCGGCGCTCTCATCCCATTCTTCATGATGGTGCTCATGGCTAAGGGCTTTATCATCGCCACGCCGTTCATCGTCCGTGCGATCTCGGGCAACATCATGATGCCCGCCCTCTCCGGTGGGCTCGGCGGTGGCTACAGCTTTGCCCGCGCAGCGATGGGCAGTCAGCAGGCATACAATCGCTACCTGATTGGTGGGGCAAGTGGGACCGAGTATGCCGCTCTAAGAGCCAGGCAGCTGCTAGGCGTTCAACAGATGCCAGTCCGGCAAGGGATGGGGCAGACAGGTCAGGCAAGTGGCTCAGGGTCACCAGGGGCCGGGTCCCAGATGCTAGCGCAACTGGCTCGGCTAGTGAGGTTGGGGCGGCGGTGACGGCCCTCTCCGGACAGTAGCGGGATCGGCGTTCTCTACGGTGCAGCATCCCTCCTCCGGACATTCATGGCATTGTGCAGCATGGTCTGGCGAACCACGGTCCGGAGCGCGGACAAAGCTGCCATCGATGACAGAGATTGAAGCTGCAACGCTGCAGTGCGGCTTCACCGAACCGGAAATTACCCCATCGTGTAGGTTCCGTTTCGCGGCCACCATCTTGATACCCAAAGCGCCATATCTACTGGCTTGTGTTGAGAGTGATCAGGCTATTAAGTCCCCTGGTTCCGGCCACCTGCGCCCCGCGTAAGGAGACCAAGAGTTTATGCGATGGTTAAACGAATGAGGAAGACTGTGTGGCGCACTGACACCAGAGTATTCGATGTCGGCGAGGATATTGAGTCGGCTGGCGATGCGATCCAAAAGTATCTGAACGGCAGCGAATCCAACCGGCTTGAATATCCGACCGCTCGATTTGAAATCCTTGTTTCCAAAGTACGCGTTTTGGAAAAATATTGCCCAACCTAATCTTGTGTCTCCAACGCTTGGGCTGATACCGCACCGGCGTGCGGCGCTTCCAATGAGTGCTTGCTCACTATTTGTTCTGCTCGTCGTTTGCGATCGGCCCAGACTTGCCTTTCGCATGAGACGACGACGCCGCAATTCGCGAAAGACCATCCTTTCAATAAAAAAGGGCGGTGCTCGGGTCTCAGGCGTTCACGTCTACGGCCACACGGCCCTTGATTTGGCCTTTTAGAATGTCGCGGCCAAGGCCCGGCAGGTCCGCCAGCGTGGCGGGTTGCACCATCGCCTCCAGCTTGTCCATTGGCAGATTTAGGACGATGCGCTTCCACGCCTCTACACGGCGCTCATAGGGCTGCATGACCGAGTCGACGCCCAGCAGGTTCACACCGCGCAGGATGAACGGCGTGATCAACGCGCCCTCGATCGGCGCGCCGCCTGCCAGCCCGATGGCCGCCACCGATGCGCCGTGTCTCATCTGTTTCAGCACCCGGCCCAGCATCGCACCGGCCACCGCGTCGATGCAGCCTGCCCATTGCTCGGCCTCCAGCGGCTTCTTGGTGACTTCGTTCAGGTCCTCGCGCGGCACGATCTGCGTCGCCCCCAGATCGCGCAGATAGCCCTCCGACTCGGGCCGCCCGGTCACGGCGGCCACCTTGTAGCTCAACTGCGCCAGCACCGCGATGGCGACACTGCCGACACCGCCCGAGGCCCCCGTCACCAGCACCGGATCGGCGCCAGGCGTCAGCCCCGCATCCTCCAGCGCCATGATTGCCAGCATCGCGGTGAAACCGGCGGTGCCCACCGCCATCGCCTGGCGCGTATCCAGACCATCCGGCAGCGGCACCAGCCAATCGGCCTTGACGCGCGCCTTCTGCGCGTAGCCGCCCCAATGCGCCTCACCCACGCGCCAGCCGGTCAGCACCACCTTGTCGCCGGGCTTGTAGCGCTCGTCGTCGGATGCCTCGACCGTGCCGGCGAAATCAATGCCCGGCACATGCGGATACTTGCGCACCAATCCGCCACCCGGCCCGATGCACAGCCCGTCCTTGTAGTTGACGGTCGAGTATTCGACGGCAACCGTAACGTCACCCTCGGGCAGATCGCTCTCGGAAATCCGCTGCACGGCGGCGCTGGTCTTGCCGGTCTCGTCGTCCTTCTCCACGATCAAGGCATTGAATGTCATGGCTCGTCTCCCTCGAATTCAGTTGATATGCGCAACTTTTTAGCTGCGCACGCCCGCGCCTGCGGCGTCGATGCTCTCGCGCAGCACCTCGACAAATGTATCGATCTGCTGCGATGTCATGATCAGGGGCGGAGACATGACCGCCATGCTGCCCAGCGGCCGCACGATCAACCCGCGCTTTTGCGCCTCGCGCGCTACGCGCTTGCCAATGTCGGTCTCGGCGGCGAAGACCTCCTTTGTCTCCTTGTCCTTGACGAATTCCATGCCGATCATGAAGTGGCTGCCGCGCACCTCGCCGACGATGTCGAGAGATCCCAGTTCTTTCAGCTTGCGCTCGAAACGCTTGCCCTCGACGCGCACATGGCCAAGGATGTCTTCCTCCTCGAGAATGCGCATGTTGGCCAGCGCGGCGGCGGCGCAGGCGGGATGGCCCGAATAGGTCAGACCATGCAAGAACATGTTGTCCTTGCCGGAAATCACGTCATAGATCTCGTCCGAAATGATGGTCGCAGCCATCGGCTGATAGCCCGAGGTCAGGCCCTTGGCGCTGGTGATGATATCGGGCTGGATGCCGAACACATCCTTTGACGCGAACATGTGGCCGAGGCGGCCAAAGGCGGTCACGACCTCGTCCGAGATATACTTTATGTCATTCTCGCGGCAGATCGCAGCGGTCGCCTTGTGATAGCCTTGGGGCGGGACGATGACACCGCCCGCGCCCATGATTGGCTCGGCAATGAAGCAGGCAATATTTTCCGCACCGATGCGCGCGATATTGCTGCGCATGTCCTCCAGAAGATGATCGAGGAATTCCGCTTCGGTCACTTCACCGCCTTCGCGGTAGTGGCTGGGCGAGGCAAGGTGATGCACCAATTCGGACGCGCTGTTCCAGTTCTCGCGGAATCCTGGCGTGGTCATCGCGATCGCCATATGGGTCGAGCCGTGATAGGCGCCGATCCGCGATAGGATCAATTTCTTTTCCGGCTTGCCGATCCGGTTGTAATAATGATGCAGGATGCGGATGGCGGTATCGTTAGCCACCGACCCCGAGTTCGAGAAATAGACGCGGTTCAGATCGCCCGGCGCACGCGCCGCGATCTTGCCTGCCAGCTCGGCCGCGGCCGGGTGGCTGAGATTGTAGAAGGTCGAATAGAAGTCCAGCTCGCGCATCTGGGCCGCAATGGCATCGATGATCTCGTCGCGGCCATGGCCGACATTGACGCACCATAATCCGCCGATGCCGTCCATCAGCTCGCGACCGTCGTGATCGTAGACATAGACGCCCTTGGCGCGATTGATAAAGGTCTTGCCGCCATCCTGTTTCAGCGCGTGCAGATCCGCGAAGGAATGGATCAGATGCGCGTCCATCTCATGCAATTGGTCAAGTGTTGCTGTCTGGGTCATTGGTCTTCTCCTCGGTCACGGGGGATTTCGCACATGCTCTCCGGGTGGCCGCGAGCGGGCCACCCGGCAGGTTGCAGTTTACTTCTTAACGTTGATCCAGATCTGGTCGTAGACCGCCTGCGTCTCGACATCGCAAACCTTGACGAAGACGCCGTTGCCGTCTTCGGGCGCATTCATTTCAGGCTGGGTGCGCAAGTCTTCGTCCATCTTCGCCTTGGCACCTTTGACTCCGGCATCATAGCGGGCATAGTTGCTGACAGCGGCGATGTTTTCAGGCTCCAACAGGAAATCCATGAATTTCAGCGCGTTTTCGCGGTCGGGCGCGTCTTTCAGCAGCACAACATTGTCCATCCAGACGATATAGCCCTCCTTTGGAAAGGCATATTCCAGGTTGGCACCTTCCATCCGTGCCCGTGCGCCGAACCCGTTCCAGATCATGCTGACCGCCACGTCGCCGGACACCAGAATGTCCTTGGTCGTGTCCGAGTTCATCGAAACCCAGTTCTGTTTGGCCGATTGCATCACGTCGTTTAGCTTCTTCAACTGGTCACGATCCTGGGTGCATTGCGGGATTCCAAGATAGATGGAGGCCAGGGCCAGCACATCGTTCTGGGCGTCCAGCATGTTGATCTTACCCTTCAGTTCCTCTGGCGGATCGAACAGGATCGACAGGCTGTCGATGGGGCCCTTGTAGACATCGCGATTGACTGTAAAGCTGGTCGTGCCCCACTGGTAGGGGATCGAGTGTTTGCGGCCCGCATCGAATTCGACGTTCAACCATTGGTCCTGAATGTTGTCGAAATTCTTCAACTCGTCGGGGGAAAATTCGCCCAGCAGATCCTGGTTGTTCAGAATTTCCACCATGTAATCACCAGGCATGGCGACATCATAGGCGCCGATCGCCCCGGCCTTCAGAGCCGCCAGCAGCGCTTCGTTGGAATCGTAGGTGTCCATGACGACCTCGATCCCGGTCTCCTTGGTGAACTTGTCCAGCAGATCCTGCGGAATGTATTCGAACCAGTTATAGATGACGACCTTTCCATCGGCCATGGCGGTGGTCCCCATCACGCCGGCAAGTGCGGCAGCCATCGGGGTCTTGAATCGTAGTTTCATTTTTCTTCTCCCTTGTTGATTATTTGGTCTTGTCGAGCTTTCCGATGATGAACGAGAGCGACACGAACACCATCGACAGCGCCAGCAGCATCGTCGAGATCGCCATGATGTCGGGTTTGATGCCCTGCTTGACTGCGCCAAAGATCGCGGTAGGCAGTGTCTCGATCCCCGCACCCTTAACGAACTGGGTGATGAGGAAATCGTCCATCGAGATGATGAAGGCCAGCAGGAAACCCGAGATGACACCGGGCAGCATGAGAGGCAACAGGATCCGGCGATACGCTTGGTAGCGCGAGGCGTAAAGGTCCATTGCAGCGAATTCGAAACTCGCGTCGATGCCCTGCATCCGCGCCGCGATGGGCATGTAGGCAAAGGGGATGCAGAACGCGATATGGGCGAGTAGAATGGTCGTGTAACCTCGTGTGAACCCGATCCAGTTGAAGAAGATCAGCGTTGCGACTGCGGTTACGATCTCTGGCACCATCAGCGGCAGGGTCACGAGGCGCAGCGACAGGTGCCGAGAGCGGTAGGTGCCAGCCCGAATGATCGCCATGGCCGCGCAGAAGGACACTACGGTCGCCGTTGTCGACGCCATCAGCGCGATGCTGACCGAATTCCAAGCTGCGGATTTCAGTTTCTCCGAATTCGGGCCTGTAAAGACCTCGCCATACCAGTGCAGGCTGAACCCGTCCCAGTGTGTGATCGATACGGACGAATTGAACGAATAGATCGCGACGATCACGAGCGGGGCATAGAGCACCACGAGGCAGATAATGGTGATGGGAAAGAAGCCGGGGTAGCGGCGAACGTCGGTTTTCGTGCCCCTCATGCGCTTTCCTCCGCTTTGGCGGTTTTCGCCTGGCGGCGCGCCACCACGGTCAGCACCAGCAGGACCATGCTGAACAGGATCATCGATGCCGCCGCGCCGAACGGCCAGTTCCCCGCCTGCCCCTTGAATTGATCCTCAATGAGCGAGCCGATCATGAAGTTGCGTGCCCCTCCCAGAAGGTCCGGTGCCAGGAAGGAACCAAGTGACGGGATGAATACCAAGATGCAGCCTGCCACGACGCCGGGCTTAACCGCGGGCAGGATCACCCGGCGCAGCGTCGTCCAGCGATCCGCGTATAGATCTGCGGCCGCCTCGGACAGGCGATGGTCGTATTGCTCGATCGCGGCGTAGATCGGCAGCACCATGAACGGCAGGTAGCTGTAGAACAGGCCCAATTGCACTGCGAGGTTGGTATTGACGATCTTCAGGGGATCGTCGATCAACCCGGTCCAGATCAAGAACGCGTTGAGCGGGCCTTCATCACGAAGCAGGAACTTCATCGAAACGGTGCGGATCAACAAATTGACCCAATAGGGAATGGTGATCAGGAACACCCAGGTCGCTCGGGCACGGGACGCTCGCGTGGCGATGAAATACGCTGTGGGAAAACCGATCAGAAGGCTGACGATCATGGCGATGAAGGCTTGCAGGATCGAGCGGCCATAGATTCCGATATAGGTCCATTCGATACTGGGTGGAGCGTCCCCAAACAGCCCGCGATTGAAAAAGAACTGGTCATAGGCGTCCAGTGAGAATTTCCATTCCACGCCCCCGCGGAACTCCTTGGTGAGGAACGAATAGATCAGCATGATGCAAAGCGGCGCGACGACGATGATCGCCAACACCAGCCATGACGGTAGAAGCAGCCAACGCCGCACGCCGTGATAAACGTCGGTCTTGACGCCGCTGCCGGAGGTCGAACCGCCCGCCATCAGTCAGCCAACAGGCGCGCAGCGCCTGACTCCAGATGCACCTCGACGGTGGCGCCGGGCTGAAAGACCGAACGCAATCCGAGGCCAGAATTGGGCGTCAGCACTCTCACAACCGGGCCGTTTTCCAGTTGCACCGCACATTCGAAATTCGAGCCGGAATAGACGGCGTCGCGCATTATGCCCTTCAACCCTTCTCCGGTGGTGCCGTCTGCCTTGAGCGAAATCCGCTCGGGACGTATCGATAGATGAACCTTCGCGCCCTCCGCGGCACGCGTTGTCGTGGGGCAGTCCACAGCATAGCCCCCTTCGATGCGGCATCGCGCAGTCGTGCCGTCGATGCCCTCTATTGTCGCGCCCAGCAGGTTCGTCTCACCGATGAAATCGGCGACAAAGCGGTTCAGCGGCTGTTCATAGATCTCGCGTGGGCTGCCCAACTGCTGAAGCTCGCCCGCCGACATCACGGCGATACGGTCGGACATGGTCAGCGCCTCGTCCTGGTCGTGGGTGACGAAGATGAAGGTCACGCCGGTCTGCTGTTGAAGCTCCTTCAACTCGGCGCGCATCGCCTGGCGCAGCTTGAGGTCCAGCGCCGAAAGCGGCTCATCCAGCAGCAACACCTTCGGCTGGGGCGCCAGTGCGCGGGCCAGCGCAACGCGCTGTTGCTGGCCGCCCGACAGTTGCGAGGGCTTGCGTTCGGCGTACTGGCTCAAATGCACCAGCTCGAGCATTTCGCCCGATTTCGTGCGTGCATCAGATTTCGACGTGCCGCGCATTTCCAGCCCGAACATGACGTTCTGGAGGATCGTCATGTGCGGGAACAGCGCGTAGTTCTGGAACACGGTGTTGACCGGGCGCTTATGCGCTGGCAATTTCTTGATCTCTTCACCGTAAAGCAGGATCTCGCCCTCGGTGACGCTCTCGAACCCAGCGATCATGCGCAGCAGCGTCGTCTTGCCACAGCCCGAGGGGCCGAGCAGGGTGAAAAATTCGTTATGGCCGATGGTCAGTGAGATTGTCTTGAGCGCGGTGAAATCGCCATAGCGTTTCACGACGTCCTGCGCATGAACGGCGCCGTGCCCGCCCGTTGCATCATGCGTTTTGGCTATGGCCTGGCCGATCATCGTATTGCTCCCTTGCCGTTCTTCTTTCCCGTTGTGGAGGCCGCCGTGACATGGACGGCGGCCCCTTGGTCCCTCACTTGTCGGTCAGCGCGCCATAGCGCTTGTCGCGGTAATCCAGCGCCTTGCGCAGCCCTTCGGTGCGCACCAATTCCACGAACTGCGCCTTTTCCGGTGCCTCGGCGGCGTTGAGTGTCGCGGCGAGGTCGAGATTGACGTTTACCGCGTTGCGAAGACCCATCGCCTCGTAGGCGCGGGTCAATGCCGTCTTGGTCAACCGCAGCGTGACGAGCGGCGTCAGCGCGATCTTCGCGGCCAGCTTCTGGACCGTTTCGTCCAGCTCCTCGGGCGCGACGACCTTGTTGATCATCCCGATCCGCTCGGCCTCGGTCGCGTCGATGGTGTCGCCGGTCAGCAGAAGCTCCATCGTCTTCTTCTGGCCCAGCACGAAGGGCATGAGCAGCGTCACAGGCCCCGACCCGAAGCGTATCTCTGGCTCGCCGAACTTGGCCCGGTCGGTGGCAACGATCATATCACAGGCCATCGCCAGTTCACATGCACCGGCAAGGCACCAACCGTCAACCGCGCCGATCACCGGCTTCTTGCAGCCCCAGACGGCCATGCTGAGACCGACATTGTTGGTCAGTCCGACATGCCAGTCCTCAGGGCGCGAGATGCCCATCTCGACCTCCTGTGCGATATCGTAGCCAACCGAGAAGTTCCCGTTGGCCCCGGTCAGCACGATCACCTTGACCTCGTCATCCCGCTCGAACGCCTCGACGGCCTCGCGCGCCGCACCGACAACCTCTGCGGACAACGCATTGATCTTTTTTGGCCGATTCAGCGTGATCCAGCCGATGTTGTCTCTGATCTCGGAGGTGACTTCGCTCTTCATGCGACCTCCACCTTGCGCGTGACGCGCCCGCGAACCGGCACGCCATGCGCGACCGTCATGGCGTTGGGGCTGAACTCGACTGCGGCCTTCTCGATTTCGGCCAGAATCGCGTCATCGGCGTCAGCATCGACCTCGATGTGGTAATCGAGGCCCTTCATTTTCACCTCAGCGTCCTCGCGGATGTTCATGAAACCGGCCAGATCGAGACTACCGGTCATCGTCACCTTGAGCGAGCGCAGCGCAACGTCCTTGACCGACGCATGCACGACAAACCCCACCATGATGCAGGCGCCGACGCCCGACATCAGGTATTCCTGTGGCGTCGGCCCTTTCGACTCGCCCAGAAGCTGCGGCGGTTCGTCCACGACCCAGGTGAAACCGCGTGCGATCTTCTCGCCACCAACATGCATCGGCAGCGTGTTGACGGTGGCGCGCACCCCCTTGTCCCAGATCAGGGCAACGCCGTATTTGGCGATGCCCTTGGCAGGATCCGCCTCGATTGCGTCGCGTGCCTCGAAAAGGCCCTCAATGTTCACATCGTTGAGCATCTTGTAGTCTCCTTTTGGGTTTGATCTTCAGCTGCTAGGCGAGCCATCTCGCGCAGCGCGGTTTTTTGCACTTTTCCGGTTCCGGAATAGGGAAAATGCTCTACGAAATCGTATCGCTTTGGACGCTTGAAGCCAGGCAGCCGCTCGCCAGACCACGCATCAAGCGTTGCGGCATCCAGGGTCGCACCGGCCTTCAGTCGGATGAAGGCGCATGGCACCTCGCCCCATTTCGCATCGGGCATGGGCACGACGGCCACTTCCTCGATTGCGTCGTGATGAGCCAGCACTCTTTCCACCTCGACCGATGCGATGTTCTCGCCGCCGGAAATGATGATGTCCTTGGCCCTGTCCAGAAGTTCGAGATAGCCGTCGGGATGGATCACGCCCAGATCGCCGGTATGCAGCCAACCGCCCTTCAGCGCCGCGTCCGTCGCATCGGGGTCATCGAAATACCCACTCATTACGGTGTTAGAGCGGATGCAGACCTCGCCAGTGGTGCACCCATCATGAGGCAGGGCTGCACCGGTTTGCGGATCGCGCAGGCAAACCTCATCGACAGCCAGTTGCGCAACGCCTTGGCGGCTGAGATGCGCCACGCGCGCATCCTCGTCCTGCCGGCCAAAATCCGCCGTCGGAGCGGAATAGACAGAATTGCTGAGCGTCTCGGTCATCCCGTAAAGCTGGGTGATGTTGAAGCCAAGCTGACTCATGCGGGTGATCCATCGGCGGCTGGGTGGCGCGCCACCCGTAGCCACCTCGACCGTGTGTGCCCCATGCCGCCCTTCCGCCGCAGGATCGGCCAGGAGCATTCCCAACACGGTCGGCGCGCAAGCCAGATGGGTAACGCCTTCGGCCTCGATTGCCTCAAATATCCGGGATGCCTCGACCTTGCGTTGCAGCACATGCGTGCCCGCCCGCGCGGTAACAGCCCACGACATGCACCAGCCGTTGCAATGGAACAGCGGCACGATCCACAAAAAAACCGGCCATGTCGGCATGTTCCACAGCAGCGCGATGCCCAGTGCATTGAGATAAGCCGCCCGGTGCGAATGGAGCACGCCCTTTGGTGTTCCAGACGTCCCGGATGTGTAGTTCAACGCTATTGGAGCTGTCTCGGCCTCCAAGGTCGCGGCGACGCTCCGCGAGGCGCCCTTGGCAAGTGTCGTTTCGTAATCCAGTGTTTTCTCACCTGAAAGATCCTTCGCGGCGTCATCGGCCCGGATCATCGGGCAATCGTGGCCTGCGGAAATCAGGGCCGTCCGTACGATGTCTGCGAATTCAACATCGGCGATCACGACCGCTGGTTGCGCCGCGCGAAAGATGAACTCCACATGCGCCGCATCCTGCCGCGTGTTGATCGTATTGAGCACCGCACCAATCATCGGCACCGCGAAATGCGCCTCCAGCATGGCCGGCACATTGGGCGCCATGACAGACACCGTATCGCCTGTGCCGACGCCAAGCTCGACCAACACTGCGGCAAGTCTCCGGCATCGGTCGTTGAAGTTGCGATAACTTGTGCGCCGCCCCTCGTAGATCCAGGCCGTGCGGTCTGGATAGGTACGCGCCGCGAACTTGAGAAAGGACAACGGCGACAGCGGCACGAAATTGGCGTCCGTGGATGCGGGCATCTCGATCATGCATGGCCCCAGATTGGCGCTATCCCTGCGAGGGATCTGACGGGTTTTTCCGATGACACGAGGCAGGCTCCTTGACCGCTATGACCTCATTGTAAATCAGCCATTTTCAGATATACAATATCGAATTGTTGCGCTAAAAACCGGTAAGACATTTAGTGCAGTTTTGAGAGAGCACCATGGCCCAGACCTACAACGTGGACACACCGGACAGGCTGCTCGATTCGGCGGAAAAGCTATTCAGCAAAAGGGGATATGGTGCCGTCACCCTCTCGGCCATTGCGCAGGATGCCGGGGCGAACGTGGGCCAGATTGTCTATCACTTCGCCACCAAGGAAGAACTGTTCAATACCTGCATCTTGCGCCGCTCCAACGTGTTGTCGCGCGAACGGCATACACTTTTGACAAGTTACACCCGACTGGTAGGCGCGAAAAACGTGGCAATCGAGCCCTTGATTCGCGCCTATGTCGATCCCTTTTTCGACAAAGTGAGAGGCGGCGACGAGGGGTGGCACAACTATAGCCTCCTTTTGGCGAGGGTGGTGTGGCGCGAGAATTCGGCCGGCACGTTGGCGGCTGGCTTCAACGAAGTGGCTATCGAATTTCTCAAGAGCTTCCGAACGGCCTTGCCGGATCTCTCACCTGACGCCGCAGTCCGCGGCTTCCAGTTTTTGCTGGCTACACTCTACAGCTCTGTCTCGGATGACAAGCGTATCGAGCTCCTGACAGATGGTGCCTCGCGCGCCGCCGATTACGATGCCTACTACCGCTTTCTCATTCCGTTCCTCGCCGCAGGGTTCGAACGTATCGCGAGATGACTATCTGATCCTGTCGTACACCCTTGAGCAATTGAGATTGCTCCGTGCTCCAGAGCCTTGCCAATTGGGGCATCTCGACGAGGCCGATCCGGACGAACTGACCCGGCAGTCCCGCGATCGCAAGACTGCCTTTCCCCGGTTTAACGAGTTTGGCGGGTGCTGTGGCACCGGCTTCGTACATCTGGAAAAACATCGGCAAGGCGACATTCGCCGCATGAGCGCCGCACTGCCTGCCCAGAAAGACCGGCCGTTCGGTTTATAAATGGCCGCTTTTCCCGTGCTGAGGCGTGACCCGAGCACTCGCAGCGAATTCACACTTTCCGCCCTTCGCCCGGGCGCGACCTGCCCGAACCAACCTTCCAGAGCAATCAACTTGATCGTCCGCTCTTCGGTGATCCAACTCTGTACCTTCCCCGTGCCTTCTGACCTACGCCCGGTACGCCGTGAACTGCCTCGCCGGGCGCTCTACGGCAACCTGCCTGACACCCGAGATTTTCAGCCCATCGCTCTCGGATGAAGGTTCCAGCGATGGGACCATTTGCGATCAGCAAGGGCCGAGCTTCAGGATGAGACCATACACGGTCCGGGCTGGCGCCAGTCAGGGAGGGTTCTGCCGAGGCATCATCGAGTGGCAGTCGCGATACCCGTTGCCCTCAATTCTTTTTCCCGAGCGAGACTCCCGAGGTCGATCAGCCACAACCACTTTCTCGAAACAGAGTGATTGCCGGGTGCGCCTAATGATCTGCGGCTTTCGATCACGGGACCGTGTGTATTGCCGCACAAGGGCCCCAAGCCCCCAAGCCATTTCGGCGAGTCCCGCGATCGCAAGCGCCACCAGCTTGAAAACATCGCCATCAGCCCCGAAGATTGGAGCCGTATCGCAATTGGCCATTACGGGTCCCCAACGGTATTCCTGTCGGCAGGCGCTATCGTCACGGTTGGTATGCCCTGGCGATGGGGCTCCACCCAAAGCTGTCAGAGATCGAACCACCATCGACTGGCGGCGCGATAGCCGTCCATCTCTGTGTTGGCTGCATATGCGCCGGTTGTGCCGACATTCTTGCGCTTACCATAGACGTAGTTCGGGAAATATGGAATCACGGTGCCTCCGTCATCACGGGCCAGCAACGCCATGTCGCGGTACATTTCGGCGCGCAGGGTGTCGTTCAGCTCGGCTTTGGCTTGCAGCAGAAGTTTGTTGAACCGTTCGTTCTGCCAGTGCGACTCGTTCCAGGGCGCGTCGTTCTTGTAGCCGATGCTATACATCACGTCCGGTGTCGGGCGGGCGGCCCAGGCGACCATGCACCAAGGCTTCTTCAGCCAGACATTCGACCAATAGCCGTCATTGGGTTCTCGAATGACCTTGATATCGATCCCCGACGCCTTGGCGTGTTCGGAGTAGAGGATCGCCGCATCGACAGCGCCGGTCGTTAAGGAGTCAGCCGTGCTGATCTGGACCGAAAGGTTTTCCATTCCTGCCTTCTTCAGCAGTGCGCGCGCCTTTTCCGGGTCGTATTCTCGCTGTGGTATGTCGCTTGGCCAATAGGGCATTGCCGGGGAATGATGAAAATCGTTGCCGACGGTGGCGGCGCCAAAGGAAATCTTGTCGATCATATCCTGGCGATTAACAGACAATTTGATGGCGTTGCGCACATCGACATTGTCGAACGGTGCAACATCGCAGAACATCGGCCAGGTCACCGTCTGCGCCGAGGGCAGATTGATCACATCAACTTCAGGGTGACGCATCAGCATCGCCATCGTCTTGTTCTCGAGAAGACTGGTGGCGTCGGCATCGCCGGTGACCAGCGCGGTCTGGCGCGCGTTGGGGTCGTTAATGAAAGTCACCTCGACGGCATCGAAGTAGGCACCCTCGCCATGCCAATCCTCGAAGCGGGTAAACGACGCGTTGATACCCGGCTCCCAGTTTACCAAGCGGTAAGGGCCGCAGCCATCGCCGGATTGCCAGTTGGCGCTACCATCACCGTTGCGAGGCAGGATAACAAAGTGATAATCCGTCATCAGCCACGGTAGATCGGCATTGCCGGACTCCATCTTGAAGGTGACGGTGTGAGCGTCATCAGCGGCGATCTCGATGACATCACTCAAGAGCGCCTTGGCGGTTGAGGTGCTTTTCTCGCCGCGATGGAAGTTCATGGACGCGACGACATCCTCGGCAGTCACCTTACCGCCTGAGTGGAACCTCGCTTTGGGGTTCAACTTGAACGACCACTCCGACGCATCACTGTTGGCGGACCACTCCATCGCTACATCAGGCCCCAAAGTGCCGTCCGTGTTGATTTGCGTAAGGAACGCGCGGAAAGTATGCGCCATCAAATCGTCTGCATTGGAGGCATAGAGCCGCGGGTCGTGGCTATCCCCGGTGTTGCCGTCATGCTGCGCGATGCGGAACGTGCCACCGCGCTTGGGCTGAGCCTTTGCGGAGGTTCCCCAGAGGCCAGTTGCGGCGCTGAGGCCTATGCCTGCAGCCATGGAATAATGCATGAAAGACCGGCGCGAAATGCGGCCTTCACGTGCGGCATCGGCCAACCGGTCCAGCGTTTGCGTGTCAGTTTGAACTTTTCGATCTTTCATGTCGGTGTCCCACCCGTTGGTCTGGAAGAATCGCAATCAAATCCGGGCATCCGGCTCAATGCAGACGGCCGGCAAACAAAGGGCACATCACCTGATCGCTCTTGTTTTCCTGTCGATTGCGTGACAAATGCACCCGGTCTTATGATCAATCTTGCGTTGATGCAGCTTATGGACAACGGCAATAATACTTATGCTGGTCCGAATTTCGCTTTTGCAGGTGGTGAAGTCTGGAAGGTTGCAACCGATGCATTTTTCACCAGGAAGCCGATCACCCGGTTGCGCTGATATTGGTCAGGCCCAGGTGATCGAGGAATAGGCGCAGCGCCGTGTAGCTCGCGCGCGCATCAGGAAAAATGCAGACATAGGGTCGGCCCATCTCCACTGTGATCCGCGACGCCGCAATCAATCTTCGCGCGTTGATGTCCTGCTCGACCAACCTATGCGGCGCGAGCACTATTCCAAGGCCGGCGCGCGCCGCATCCACGGCGAGCGACAGATGACTGATGATCAGGTTTGGCGCCCCCAATTCCGGCTGTAGGGTTCCCGCTCGCTTGAACCAGGCTGCCCAACCGGGACTGCTTGAATATGCCGGCCCCCAGTTGACGTGGATCAGCTTGTCATGCGGAACATTCGTCAGTTCGCCGTCTGGATCATTATAGGCATCCCAGAAGCGTGGGCTGCACACCGGTATCACGACATCGGTAAACAATTCATGCTGCTGATATCCAGGGTAATAGGCCGATTCATAGGTGAGCCGCAAATCGACCGCATCCTTGGCGAAGTCTATCGGATCATTCTGCACCCGGATATCAAGCGTCACGCTCTTGTCCGGCGCAAACTGGGAAAGTCGCGGCATCAGCCAGAGTTCCGCAAAAGACTCGACCACGGAAATCACTAACTGGCGTGAGTGCCGGAAGCGTCTGAGTGTTTGCGCTGCCTCGGATATCTCATCCAATGCATTGCCTATTTTCGGGTATAGCCCATTGCCCGCATCGGTGAGCAGAATCCGGTTTCCCTGTCGCAGGAAGAGCTTCTTGCCCAGATTTTCCTCAAGGTTCTTGACCTGAAGGCTGACGGCCGCCGAACTTACCCCGAGTTCCTCTCCGGCCAATACGAAACTCTTGAAGCGTGCTGCAGCCTCAAAGGCACGAAGACTGTTGAGAGGGGGAGTTTGCGCATGAGGTTCCTACAATTATTCTTATGCTGTCCAACAATTTCTATAGTTGCAAAAAGGCAGCCTGCGCGTCAAGGGGGAAGAGCTAAGGAGGCAATGCCATGATGCATCTGATTGATCTTGACACATACCCGCTGGACCGCCCTGAGTGTGATGCCTATGCCGCGCTGATCGCGCGATGCCGTGAGCGGTTGTGTGCGGATGGCATGTTCGACCTGCCGGGGTTTCTGCGTCCGGACGTCACGAAAGCAGCGGCAGGTGCGGTAAAACCAGCAATGGCGACCGAGGCGTTTCGCCATGCCCGCAAGCACAACATTTACTTCAAGGACGAGGTAGACGGGTTGCCACAGGACCATCCTGCCTTGAAAGAGGTCGAGACTGTGAACCACACCCTTTGCGCCGATCAGATCATCGGCAATCCGGTGCTCGAATTGTACGACTGGCCACCGTTTGCGGCGTTTCTCGCCGCAGCGATGGGTAAGGATCGGCTCTATCCGATGGTCGATCCGATGGCCCGCGTGAATGTACAGTCAACCAAAGACGGAGAAGGCCTGAACTGGCATTTCGACCGCTCCGAATTCACCACGACGATCCTGTTGCAAGCGCCTCTCGAAGGCGGTCAACTCGAATATCGCACCAATCTGCGCAGTGCCGATGATCCGAACTATGAAGGCGTTGCCGCACTGCTGCGCGGCGAGGATCAGGAGGTGAAACAGGCCCCGCTCTCGGCTGGCGCACTCAATGTCTTTCGCGGCGTGAACACGCTTCATCGGGTCGTTCCCGTCAAGGGGCCAAAAGACCGGATCGTTGCCATCTTCTCTTTCTTCGATCGCCCCGACGTTGCCATGACAGTACAAGAGCAGATTGGATTCTACGGGCGGAGCGTTAACGGATGAATGGCTTTTCACGGCCGGATGAGCCCAGCCATCGGTCTCTATCGTTGGGGAGGCCTTCCTCCCGGCCGCCCCGGCAAGCATTCGATGCGCGACCAGACAAGCGCCAAGCATTGGTGCTGGACGGGACATCACTCAACTGCGAAACGCTATTGGAGGCGGCAGCGCGGCATGTCGAAGTCCGGATAGCCGAACTCTGCCGCGAGCGCATCCATGACGGTCGTGCTTTGGTCGAACAAATCGTTGCGCGTGGAACACCCGCCTACGGGATCACGACCGGCGTCGGATCGCAGAAGGATTTCGCCATCCCTTACGACGAGATGGCGGCCTATAACCGCCGTCTTGCACGCGCACATTCAAGCCACGCAGGTGGAGATGTCCTGCCAGGGCACAGGGTTCGTGCAGCATTGATCATAATGGCCAACCAGTTTTCCACCGGCTTGACCGGGGCATCCGTCGCCTTGGTGGATCTGATCTTGAATCAGGTCAATAAAGCCCAAATGCCCGATATCCTCGCCCATGGTACACTTAGCGCCTCCGACCTGATCCCGATGGCGCAAATCGCCGACTGGCTACAAAGCCAACCCGCTGCAGAGGTGGAATGCATTCCCGGCCCAAAAGAGACTCTGTCGCTGATCAACAATAACGCGATGACACTGGCCTCGGGCGCGGAGGTGCTGATGGAAGCGCGCGCTGTTCTCGATCTTGCCAACCTGTCACTGGCGTTGGCACTGGAAGCCTCTCGCGCCAATCTAAACGCGATCAGCCAGCAGGTGAATAAGGCACACCGGCGCAACGGCCAGGCAGCTGTCAGTTGCAGACTGCGGCAGCTTCTACATGACAGTCAGCTCTGGGAGGACGGGGCTGCTCGGCGCATCCAGGATCCACTGAGCTTCCGCTGCGGTGTGCAAGTCAATGGAGCGCTGCAAGAGATGTTGGAGCGTGCGGTATCAGTTTGGGACGATGAACTGAACAGCGTGACCGACAATCCAATCATGGATCGCGAACACAAGTGCGCTCGCTCGCATGGCAACATGGACACAACGCGCATGACGCTGGCGATCGACGGGCTGCGGCAGGCGCTGGCCAAGGCAGTCGACATTGCCGGCGAGCGAATCCATAAACTGCAATGGACTGAATTCTCGGGTCTGCCGACTGGTTTCTCGAATCACGACAGTCCGCTCGGGGGGTGCAGTTTCTCAATCTTGGGCACCTGGCCGCCTCCTTCATTACATCAGTAAAAATCTGGGCAGCGCCGTCTTTGCTTTTATCCGTCGGCCAGGTTGCCGACGGCGTCGAAGACACCGCCAGCCACGCATTTCATGCCGTTTCTGATCTGGAAAAGATGCTCGGCGCAGCGCGTCTAGCCTTGACGATAGAAATCATCATTTCGGTCTGGGCGATCCGAAAGAGGGGCTTGCCAACCTACGCGTTGGGTGCCGGCCTGCGCGAATATGCGGACATCGTCGCGCCACTACTGCCAATCGGCCGCGAGGGCTATCAGGTGTTCTCGATCGAACCCGTCGCAGATGCCCTCCGAAATTACATGGCTGACCTCATACAGACGGCACCAACCGGAGAATAGGCGTCGGCCGCCTCCTTCTTCGCTTCGCCAGACTTGTGACCGCTGCATATTGCGAGAAAGCAAATGACCCAGACACAGAACGCATTCAAAGATGAGCGAAAACTGACCTATCTGAACCGTGGAGGTGCAGACAAACCGTTGATCAGCCCGATTTCTCAGGCAACGCGGGATAGGGCGCGTCGGTACCGTCTGGGCCGTCTGCGTGATCAGATGGCAGTGCACGACGTGGCAGGGCTTCTGCTCTATGACCCGATCAACATCCGTTATGCGTTCGACAGCTCGAACATGCAGGTGTGGACCAGCCACAATCCGGTGCGCTACGCCCTGATTCTTGCTGGCGGCCCGGCAATCCTTTGGGAGTTCAAGGGGTGCGAACATCTGAATGACGGTTTGCCCGGCATTGATGAGATACGCACCGCCGTCTCGTGGATGTTCATGACCAAGGGGGACAAGGCGTCTGCCGCTACCGGAGTCTGGGCCGACGAAATCGCTGGTCTATTGCGTCACCATGGCGGGGGCAACATGCGGCTTGCAATCGACAGGCTGGATGGGCCGGGTCTGCATGCGCTCAGATCACGCGGCGTCATCGATGTAGAAGGCTGTGAATTGACCGAACGGGCGCGCTCCATCAAGTCGGCAGAGGAAATCGAGCTGATGCGCTGGACGATCCGGGTTTGCGAGGCAGGGATGGCGCGCATTTACGAGCATTCGCTCCCCGGTGCAACCGAGCGCGAGCTTTGGGCGCACCTTCATTTTGAGAATGCGCGCTCGGGTGGCGATTGGCTGGAAACCAAACTGTTAACCTGCGGCCCGAACACGAATCCCTGGTACAAAGAGTGCTCGGACCGGGCCTGCAGGGCGGGCGAGATGATCTCATTTGATACCGACATGATCGGCCCCTATGGCTACTGCGCCGACCTGTCCCGCAGTTGGACCTGTGGCCATACGCCCCTGACCAGCACCCAGCGGCGCATTTATGCAACCGCGCTGGAGCAGATCACGCATAACCTCGATATTTTGAAGCCAGGAATGAGTTTCGTTGATTTTAATGATAAAAGCTGGCGGATTCCCGCACAACATGTCGACTATCGTTATTCACTGGCAGCGCACGGTGTCGGGATGGCAGATGAATGGCCAGTTATCCCGCTCCATTTGGACTTTGACGACACCGCGACCTCAGGTGTTTTCGAACCTGGTATGGTAATCTGTGTTGAAAGTCTCGTGGCTGAACAAGGATCTGAAAGTGTAAAGCTTGAGACGCAAGTTTTGGTAACGGAAACCGGAATCGAGAGATTGGAAAGCTTCCCTTGGGAAGATTTCTAACTCCGACTGACATGCAATAATCATCCAAACCAGAATGGGGAATTTTATGCATGTGCCGGGAACGGCTGGCCGCGGTCGCATCTCAGATCGATCTAATCCAAGGGGTGCGACGAGACTTACGGCACGAGCCACAATCGGGACACCAGGCTCAAGAAACTGGAGCCGGGAAGCACCAGCCCCATCCGGCCATTGGCGCCCTATTGTCATGCTGCGCTGCGGCTCGTCATTCCGGACTTTCATAGATAATGCAGGATTTTTCAGCAGACGACTGGAACACGGGCAATACGGCCATTTGGCCCTCCGAGTGAAGGATTGCTCATGTGTGGCTCAACAACCAGTCAGAAAACACCCGGGTCGGTTCTGTTTCCGGGGCTCGGTGAGAACGGTAGATGAAATAACCGTAGTCGGGGAGCGCAGTCGCTGACAAACGCGCCAGCTTTGCATCTGCCAGTTCATTCTCGACAAGCTCATCCATCAACGCAATTCCCTGACCGTTGATCACCGCCTGCACCCGGACATTCGGGTCCGGGATGATCAACACGTCACGGCGGGCCTGCGGAGGCAGCGCGGCGGCGCCCAGCCAATCCGACCATGCGTTGCTGTCATCGCGATCCCGAAGCAAGGTGAAATCCGAGATTGCCTTTCTCATCCCCAGCCTCTCCACGCGACGCGCGGCGACTGAATTTCCGACGGGGAAGGTAGGCATCGGCATGAAAGGCGTCACGACCCCGTCGTCCCACTGACCATTGCCCCATCTGATCGCCAGATCGACATCCTTCATTTCATGGTCCGAGAACTGGATCATCGGCTGGATGCGCAGTTGCACGTCTTGATGCTGCTGCATGAAGGTCATCAGCCGCGCCGAGAGCCAGCGCGCAGCGAAATATGTCGAAACTCCGACCGTCAGGCTTTGAGAGGTTGCCCCCTTGAGGGTCTGAAGCTCCGCTTCGATTTCCTCATAGCGGGTTTGACTGGCGGCCAACACCTTCAGGCCTTCACCGGTCAATGTGACACCACGCGCGGTGCGTCTGAACAAGACCATGCCGAGGTCGGCCTCCAACGTCTTTATCTGATAGCTGATCGCGCCCTTGGTCATGTTCAGGGCCTCGGCCGCAGTGGAAAAGCTCGGGTGCCGTGCGATCTCCGCAAAGAGCCGGAGTGAATCATGGTGATGAAAGCGGTTGCGCATATTCTGGAGTATAAAATTTTTCAACACCGAGGAAAGAAAATTTCGATTTTTCAGTTGTATTTTCCGTGGTCAATGGAACTTGGGGATTTGTAAAAGGGAAAAAGGCGTTGGTTAAACTGAACACAGTGATGCCTCCGGCACAGCCGGCGATGCGGCGGGGCAGAACGCGCCGGGGTCGTCTGTCGCGGCACAACGCACAGGCCGAAGCCCTACCCTTCATGGGGCGTAAGATACCGCCCTATGAGCTTGTCGGAGAGGCAGAACTTTCCCGAATCGAGGATCAGGCGGACTGAATACTCGACAAGATCGGCGTGGAGTTTCGATACGACCGCGACGCGCTCGATCTGTTTGCCCAAGCGGGTGCGCGGGTGGATGGCACACGCGTGCGTTTCGAGCCGGGTCTTTTGCGCGCTCTTTGCGCCAGCGCGCCCGAGACCTTCAAGCTGCACGCACGCGACCCAAGCAACACCGTGACGCTTGGTGGCGACAATGTCGTGCTGATGCCCGGCTATGGCTCTCCTTTCGTGAGCGATCTGGCGCGGGGGCGCCGCTATGCAACGCTGGAGGATTTCCGCAACTTCGTGAAGCTCGCCTATTGCACGCCGGTTTTGCATCATTCCGGCGGCACTGTGGTGGAGCCGACGGATATTGCTGTGAATAAGCGGCATCTGGACATGATGCTGGCGCACCTCACCCTGTCGACCAAGCCTTTCATGGGCTCGGTTACCGCGCCCGACCGCGCGCAGGACAGCATCGAAATGGCGCGCCTCGTCTTCGGACGTGATGTCATGGAACGCAATGCGGTGATGCAGGCCAACATCAACGTCAATTCACCGCTGATCTTTGACGATACCATGTCGGCTGCTTTGCGCTGCTATGCGAAAGCGAACCAATGTGTCTGTGTCTCTCCAGCCATCTTTGCCGGCGCGATGGGGCCGCTTTCGCCTGCTGCCGTGGCGGCGCAGACGCTGGCCGAGGCAATGGTCGGCATCGCGCTGGCGCAGATTGTCCGGCCCGGCTGCCCCGTGGTGCTCGGAAGCTTCCATTCCACCATGAACCTGCGCACCGGCGCGCTCACCTTTGGCTCGCCCGAGGCCAACATGACCACGATGGCGCTCAGCCAACTGGGACGGCGGCTCGGCGTACCCGTGCGCTCGGGTGGCGGGCAGATCACCGCGTCGAACGCGCCGGACGGCCAAGCGATGCAAGACAGCACCGGCGCCATGTGGGCGACACTTCTCTCTGGGGCGCATCAGGTCTGGCATGCTGCAGGCTGGCTCGAAGGCGGGCTGGTGATGTCCTACGAGAAATTCGTGATGGATCTCGACCACTGCGGCGCGACGTTGAAACTCTTGCAAGGGTTTGACACCGAAGATGAAGCCTTTGGCCGCGATGCCTATCTCGAGACCGGACCGGGCGAGAATTTCCTCTCCATCAGCCACACCCTGCGCCATTATGCCTCGGCCAATTTCGAGCCGCAGATACCGGATGCTGGCCCTTTCGAGACATGGGCGGAGAGCGGGTCTCTCACGGCCGATCAGCGGGCCACGGCGCGCTGGCAGCAGATGCTGCTCGACTATCAACAGCCAGAAATGTAGCCCGGCGTGCGGAGTGCCCTTGAAGATTTCGTCGCCGATCGCAAGGCCGCAACTCCGGATGAATGGTATTAGAAAGGACACCATATGACCGACGAACTCAGCCGCACCTCGGCACTTGCCTCCCGCCACGCCGCCCTTGGATCGGGGCTGGAGGACTGGAACGGGATGGGCACCGCCTGGACCTATGCGACCGATCCAAGAGATGAGCATGACGCCGTGCGCGACCGGGCCGGCATGTTCGATTTGTCGCCCCTGAAGAAGGTGATGGTTCGCGGCCCAGACGCGCAGGCCGTCCTGGACCACCTGACCACACGGGATTTGTCGAAACTCACGCCGGGCAAGGCGGCGTATCTATGCGTGCTGACAGAACAGGGCGGGATCGCCGATGACGCCATCGTGTCGAACAACGGGGCTGATGAATGGATGATAGTGCATGGCTCTGGTGACACAATGGCACTGCTCCAAACATCGGCCCACGGCCGTGATGTCGAGGTACAGTTTACCGATGATCTGCACGACCTGTCGGTGCAGGGCCCTGCGGCGCTCGATATCCTAAGGCAACATACCGACATCGACCTCGGCGCGCTGGCTTACTTTCACCACGCCCCCGCAACCCTCTTTGGCCATCCCTGCCGCATCTCGCGAACCCGCTATTCCGGCGAGCGAGGCTACGAGATTTTCGCAGATGGCAGTGTCATCACCGATATTTGGGACAGGCTTATCGAAGCGGGCGTGATGCCCTGTTCCTTCACCGCACTCGACAAGCTGCGGATCGAAGCGGGCCTGTTATTCTATGGCTACGACATGTCTGAAAACAACACCCCCTGGGAAGTCTGCCTTGGCTTTACCGTCAGCAGGTCAAAGGGGTCTTTCGCGGTAAGTCGGCTGTCATGGCCGCAAAAGGGGCTGAGAGGGTCAACAACGTCTGCCTTGATATCAACCACCCGGACATGGTGGACGGTGGCGAAATCCTTTTCTTGTCTGGCGAGCCTGTCGGCGTCATCAACAGCCCCTGCTATTCTCATCGCATGGGAAAATCACTGGCCTTGGCGCATGTGCAGCCCGGGTTGTCCGTTGGCACGTCTTTGGCTGTGAAGGGCGACGGTTTGGAGACCACGGCAACCATCATAGCGAGCCCCGCATATGATCCGCAGAAGGCACGCACCCACGGCTGAGCCATGGCCGAGCCGCGCCAGATGGCCGGCCGTGACGCGGGCAACGATTTATTGGCCAAGGGGCTTTGAGGCCGGTTTCCCGATCTCGAACCAAATTTCATATATGCTGGCGCCTTAGAGGGTTAGCGGCCCAGAGCCGACCTTGGCCGCCACTTCAAAATGCCGCAATGCGGTCCGCCATTGCGGCCATTCGTGCATCACGCAGCATCTCTGTCTTTTGAATGACAGCAGAGCCGAACGACGCCGATGGTCGCGTCCTTATCGTCTGGCTATTATCTGAGATGCATCATCAGCGCGCCCTTTCAGCCAGGCAGTCCGTCGATCCTTTCGATGGAAGCCAGGGCTTCGTCCCAGTTTGCGCGACTGGAACAGCAGATATGCGCGTTGGGTCGAATGTCGATTGGGCTGTCAAGCGAGCCCGCGGGCACCGCAAGCAAACCGACCTCTGGCTGGGAAATAGGCAGTGCGGACCCGCAATCGGAGCAAAAGCTCTTCATGTGGCGTGAACCAGGGAGATGAAACGTCTTGATGTTTGCCTCGCCTGACACCCATGTGATTTTGGCAGTGGACGAAAACAGGTTTGCCGAATGGGCCGAACCGCTGTCCTTGCGGCAGCGGGAGCAGTGGCACAGGAAAAAGCTATCGAACTCTCCTGATATGCGGAATTTCACAGCGCCACAAAGGCATTGTCCCGTGGTCGGATTGTTGTCCATTCACACTCCTTGCGACCGGCAAGCCCTGCCGCCAGTCGAACGCATTTCATTGTTCCCTTGTATCCGCGTGTTGGATCCGGGTCAAAAGGGGCTAAAAGAGAGACAGTCTCGGCGTCGCAGAGCATCAGCGGATCGAAAATCATGCCTTTCGTCGTTCACGGCCCAAACCGGATGAGGTGGATGGCTCCTGCTCCACCGGCATCGAACGTGCCAAAGTGCAGTTGTTATCGACTGTTAGGAAAGGAGCCATCCGATGACAGTAAAGACAGTGGGCCTCGATTTGGCCAAGGATGTTTTTCAGGTGCACTGCGTTTCAGCCACCGGACGCAGGATCATCAACAAGAAGATCAAGCGCGCAAAGCTGCTCTCTTTCTTCGAGACATTGCCGCGATGTGTGGTCGGGATGGAGGCTTGCGGCTCGTCCCACCACTGGGGCCGCGAACTGCGCAAGCTCGGACACGACGTTCGTCTCATGCCCGCGGCGTACGTCAAACCATATGTGAAGCGCGGCAAGACGGATGCGGCCGATGCGGAGGCGATCTGCGAAGCGGTGCGCCGACCGAGCATGCTGTTCGTTGAGATCAAATCCGAAGACCAGCAGGCGGTGTTGGCCATTCACCGAGTACGAGACCTGGTCGTCCGTCAGCGTACCCAAGTCGTGAACATGATCCGAAGCATACTCCGGGAGTTCGGGCACATCCTGCCGACAGGCATCGAGGCTGTGTCCAAGTTCGCTCGAGAGCACGGTTCTGAAGAGCAGTTGGAAATGCCCGAGATCGCGGGCGGCATTCTTGGGGTGATGTGTCATCAACTGAACGGCCTCAATGCCCGTATCGATGGGCTAACGAAGCTGATCGAACAGCACGCATGGCTGGATGCCGACGCGCGGCGACTGATGAGCATGCCAGGTATTGGACCAATCACGGCTTCAGCAGTTGTCGCCACCATTGGGGATGCAAAACAGTTCGAGACTGGTCGCGACTTTGCAGCGTGGCTGGGCCTCACGCCGCTCAATAAATCGAGCGGCGGCAAAGAACGCCTTGGTCGCATAACCAAAAAGGGTGACCGATACATCCGCAAGCTTTTGATCGTCGGAATGACATCACGAGCGCTCATGGCGAGGAACAAGCCAGAGAAAGCCGACATCTGGACTGCGAAATTACTCGATCAGAAACCCTTCAGACTGGCAACAGTCGCCATGGCCAACAAATCCGCCCGGATCATCTGGGCGATCCTGACAAAGGGAGAAGAATACCGGCAGCCGATCGCTTGATCCTGCCTCGAGATGCAAGACGTTCGATGTGATGATGCGAAACGAAGTCAACCAAGAGTAAGGACACTCCGATGAATGTCGCGGCCCTCGAGGTCGTTTAGCCGATAGGAACCTTGCTTGCGGAACTCATCAGGGCCAGTGGCAACCGCCACGCAAACAGGCCGGACACACGACTGTACTGACAGACCATCGCAATCACAGAAATCGCTTGCAATGCGGGTGCCATCCACACAGGCCATTCACCGGTCGTGCCGACGCCGCAATGCAGCATCACGAGACCGGCCATTCGTCCCTTTTGCAGCATCCGAGCAGCGTCAAAGGCCTGAGAGACGGACCAAACGGTCGTTTCTTACCCCTCGATCGTCCAAGGCTCGCAGCGCATGACGTGTCGCTCATGTAGTAGTTCAATCTGGAGTATCTGAGATGAAGCCCGTCAACCGCTTGGTGACCGCAGCGCATGACTTAGCCTCTTAGCTGCTCTGACCGCGGCCTCGCCCCGCAGAGGCCAAGTCTGTGTAAGACCCTCGATGATCACTAAGAGTTCTGTTTCGGCTCCAGAGAGCCCGGTGGCCGCCGCGGCCCGCTCCGCGACCTCATATTTATGTCGCTCGAGAAGGTGGCGAAGGGGAGGCTTTCCGGATCGGCCGCGACGGCCGCATGGAAAAGACAGCCATGGGAGGTCTCGGTTGCCATCCACATTCCGACGCGCGACAGGATGGTAGCGAGCGCCTCATCATGCTCTTTGGGTAAACCTTCAAACACTTGGGTGAGATAGCGCTGGTGCCGGTTTTCCAGCGCTGCCAGCACCATTTCTGCCCGGGACGGCGTATACTTATAAAGCGTGCGCAGGCTGACCCCCGCGGCATCACGAAGGTCCTCAACACTGGGTTCAGCGAAGCCACGACTGGCAAACGCACGTTCAAGCCCTTCGGATATCTTGCTCATCATATCACTCATACTTGACGATGTAGAGCGATCTCTCTACCTACGCAAGTAGAGCAATCATTCTACACTGGAGCAATCCTATATGACACTTCCCGAAACTATGAAAGCTGTAGTCCTCACTGGCCATGGAGGGTTGGACAAACTCGAATGGCGGGAGGATATGCCGGTTCCGCGTCCGGAAGCTGGAGAGGTATTGATCCGTGTGAGCGCGTCGGCGGTGAACAACACGGACATTAACACTCGAACGGGCTGGTATTCTAAAGCTGTGCGTGGCGATACCGGGTCGGCTGCCACGGAGGGGTATGCAGGTGCTTCTGATGCCGATGGCGCTTGGTCGGGTGCGCTCAGCTTTCCGCGCATCCAGGGCGCAGATTGCTGCGGGAAGATCGTTGCGGTCGGCGACGGGATCTACACTGCTCGGATTGGCCAGCGCGTGCTGGTGCGGCCTATGCACCGCCCTACTGACGCGGAGCCGAATGCGCTTGTGACCTTCGGGTCGGAGCGCAACGGCGGCTTTGCCGAATATACGACCGTTGACGACGAACATGCATTGCGGATCGACAGTCCGCTCACCGACATCGAACTCGCGTCATTTCCTTGCGCGTTCTCCACAGCTGAAGGCATGATCCAGCGGGCCGGACTGGGCGCAGAGCGTGTGCTGATCACGGGGGCGTCGGGCGGCGTTGGTTCAGCCGCCGTGCAACTCGCAAAGCGGCGCGGTGCGCATGTCACGGCGTCCACCAGCCCGGCGAAGATGGATGCTTTGAAAACGCTCGGCGCTGATGCGGTGATGGACCGCAGCGATGCCTATGCGAAGGACGCCTTCGACGTCGTGCTCGACCTTGTAGGTGGGCCGCGTTGGCCCGAACTGCTCGATGCGTTGGTCCCTCGGGGGCGCTATGTGACATCGGGGGCTATTGCTGGGCCGATTGTCGAACTTGATCTGCGAACACTCTATCTCAAGGACCTGACTTTGATCGGCAGCACACGGCAGGACCCGCGCGTTTTTACGGACTTGGTCAGCTACATTGAAGCGGGCGAAATCCACCCTGTGGTCGCTGAAACCTATCCGTTGCGCGATCTGCGCGCGGCGCAAGAGGCATTTCTGGAAAAGTCGCACATGGGTAAAATCGGAGTAACCGTCGCAGGGTAACGGCAACAAGCGAAGCAGTGGCGTCAATTGGCCCGAGATTGGAGTCGATCCAAGATGTCCATTGCCTTCGCAGCCTTGTCCGTCGGAACAAATACGTGATCATGGTGATAAGCGGCGACCATGTTGCAAGGAATGCCCGCCTCTCCAAGTGCGGTTGAGACCGCAGCCGTAAGCCCGACGCCTTCCAGCGACGAATACACGTTCAGGGTTATGCACCGCATCGAGTGCGCGGCATCCAAGCCGGCTGCTTCGGCCATTTCAACAGGAACGATCAGCGACATCCCTTCGTCTTCCTTGAACGTCGAAATAGCTTGGGGCGAGAGTTCCTCAATGTGAGCGGGATCAGTAGCCGTGATGAACACAAAATTGCCCTGTGTAAGCCTGGGCGTCATACCTGCAATCATTTCGCCAGCCGTTTTTACAACTTCCGGCATCTTTTCCCCTTCACCAAATTTTGCCAGATCATAGCCGGGTGGCCTCACCGACAAGCAGTCGAATTGGCCGCTCAGAACATGCCATTGTCATGGGCGCTGGTCTCTGGAAGTTCCTGAAGCACGTCCCAATGCTCCACGATTTTGCCCGATTCATCCAGCCTGAAGATGTCGATCCCCGCATATTCCAATCCGTCTGGCCAGATTTGATGACAATGCAAAATGACGTGACGACCCTCGGCAAAAGCGCGTTTCACTTCGACCCGCTTGTCCGGATATTCGGCGGCCATACGCTCGAAATATTCAATGAACCCCTGACGTCCGTTGGCCACGTGCGGATTGTGCTGGATGTATTCCTCGCCCGCGGATCGCTCAATTGCCTCACGCGGGCGGCTTTCATTGAACATCATCTCGTAGAAGGCAATCACGTCGCGTTTCATGATTTCCAGATCAGTTATGACCGTTCTCCTGTAACCCTACTGAGATGATGTCCTCTATCGCCGTGACGATCTCCGCAACTTTGGCCGCGTTCGCCGCCTCTTGATGCGGCGACGCGAACTGACCTGCGTCATTGTCGTAGTAGCGCCCCGAGGCGGCGGCAAAGTCATCGGACAGCGCAGCGCGGCGCAGGATGTCAGCGCCGATGGAAAGATCGTTGCCTGCGATGCCAAAGCCTTCCTTGACCATCTTCGAGGCCAGCAGAGAGCCGGGGTTCACTGCGATAAAAGCGGGCCCATCCGGATTGGCGCGCGCCAGCTCTTGCGTCCAGATGGTGATGGCCAGCTTGCTTTGGGCATAGGCCTCCATATGTCCAAGCGCGCGCTTGCCGCGCATCGCATCAATATCCACGGGGGCTTGCGCTGCCGACGACAGGTTCACCACGCGGCCATCGTTGGGGATGATCGGCAGTAGCTGCTGGGTCAGCAGGTAAGGCGCGAACGTGTTGACGACAAATCGGAGATCGAGGCCCTCTGCTGTGCGAGCCGCGCCGGTCTTGAGAACGCCTGCGTTGTTGATCAGCACATCGATCCGATTTTGATTTGTCCGAATCTCCTCGGCCAGCGCGTTGACCGCGTCCAGACGCGAGAGGTCGGCGCAATAGGTCTCGGGTGCGCCGCCCACCTCCTTTGCAGCAGCCTCCAGCTTGGCGGCGCTCCGGCCGTGCAAAAGAACAGTGTGGCCCTCTTGCGCAAGTGTCTTTGCCGTCAGCAGGCCGATACCATCGGTCGCGCCGGTGATCAGGATCTTTTTGGACACGGGGTCTCCTCAAGTTTGGAAGTCCGGCAGGATGTCCTCTGCCAATCTATGCATGGTGTCTTCAATATCCGAACCATTGAAGCGCAGGTTTAGGGCGACGTGATTGATGCCCTGATTGCGGATCTGCAATAAGTAGCGCCGCAGGTGATCTGTGCCCGACCGAAACCCCAGATGGATAGGACGGGGTGGCGCATCCGCCTGCGCAACGAGATCTACGTAAAGCGATTGCATCACCGGCTTGTCGGACAGCCCCGCATCGGCGACCCGCTGGCGATATGCGGTGACCACGCGGCTCTGTGCTGCCGCGTCGCGCGGATAGCTCATCCAACCATCGCCGTTTCGCGCGACCCAATCCGGCGATTGCTGACTGCCACCGGTGATCAGAAGGGGCAACCGCCCTCCCGTGGGCTTGGGAAGCATGTCCATCGCACCGGAAAGACTGCCATGCGTGGTGTTACGATGGGGATATGGCTCGGCCATGGCGCGGATATAGTCGACACTGTCGCGGAAGCGCGCGCCGCGATCATCAAAGCTCATGTTCAGCGCAGGATATTCTTCAGGCCGGTCCCCTGAAGCGACGCCCAGCAGCACCCGCCCGCCAGAGAGCGCATCCGCCGAGGCGGAAGCCTTGGCCACATGAGCTGGATGGCGCAACGGCAGAACGATGCTCGCAACCCCAAGCCCGATTTTGCGCGTAGAGGCTGCCAGCGCACCAAGATAGACGAAAGGATCGAAGACCTGTCCAGCATCCCCGAAAGAGGGCACGTTAAACGGCACATCCCGCAGCCAGAGAGCCGAGAAACCAAGGTCGTCCGCCAGCCGGGCGCGCTCTAAATGACCTGCCAAGTCGGGCACCGCGCTGTGCGGATACGCCTCCAGCGGCAGCACAAGGCCGAGGCTGAGCTGCCCCGGTCTGAAGGTGGAATCATAAGCCCGGTTGAGGCTTTGGAATGCTTTGAGTTGCGGCTCATCCAACATCTTTGACCTCCTCTTTGGCCGTTCTTAAAACCCGCCAAGAACCTGTTTGCCGATCACACGGCCGCTTTCTTGCCGCAGATGCACGGCACGCAGCGCTTCAGCGGTCAGCGCTCCGCCGCGTTCTGTCATGGTGGACTGGAGAGTGCCGACGTCGATCATCTCTGCAACACGGTCCAAGAGGTCACGCTGTGCGCCGATATCCTCAGCGCCGAACATTGAGCGGGTGAACATGAACTCCCAGTGGATGCTCAGCGCCTTGGGTTTCGCCGCTTTGATATCCAGCGCATCGGGGTCGTCGATCAACGCGATCTGGCCGCGTGGGGCAATCAAATTCACGATCGCATCCCAATGCTGATCGGTTGCGGTCAAGGCCGCAACGTAGCTGGGGACAAGCCCAAGGTCAGCCACCTGCACGGCAAGATCGCCGCGATGGTCCACCACGTGATCAGCGCCCATTTTGCGCACCCAATCTTGCGTCTCCGGCCGTGAAGCTGTGGCGATAACTGTGAGACCGGTCAGCGCTTTGGCCAGTTGGATCAGGATCGACCCCACCCCGCCGGCTCCGCCGATAACAAGCAGTGTTTTGCCCTCTCCACCGCCTTCGGTTAGGCGGAAGGCATCAAACAGCATCTCCCATGCGGTGATCGAAGTTAGGGGCAGCCCGGCTGCCTCGGTAAAATCAAGGGTGGCAGGTTTGCGCCCGACGATCCGTTCGTCGACAGCGTGGAATTCGGCGTTTGTGCCCGTGCGAGTCACGTCCCCGGCATAATAAACCTCGTCGCCGACCTTGTAGCCAGTCACCGCATCGCCGATTTCTGCAACAACCCCGGCTGCATCAAATCCCAAGACGCGTGGCGGGTCATCCGGCTGCACCGCAGCACGCAGCTTGACGTCCACCGGGTTGACCGAGATGCCTTTGACCGCGACCAGCAGATCGCCCGGCCCGATCACGGGGCGCTCGACCTCGACCACGGCGAGATTGTCCGCACTGCCCGCTTCGTTATATCCGATAGCTTTCATTTTCATCGTCCTTCGTTTGCCGTTGGCTTGAATATATCTCTTGCGTAATTCTACGAAACTGGCAGTTTTCGGATTTGATTATTCGGATTCTGGATATAATATCGGTGGATACTGACAACCTACGCCTCTTCGTCATGGCTGCCGAACGCCTGAACATTTCCGCCGCGGGGCGGGCACTTGGGCTTGCACCAGCTGTCGCCAGCGCACGGCTGGCTAAACTGGAACAAGAGCTTGGCGTAGAGCTATTGCGACGAACGACGCGAAAAGTGTCCCTATCTCTCGATGGCTCGGACTTCCTACCCTACGCGCGGGAAATCTTGGCGCAGGCAGATGCCGCCAAAGCGGCCCTCGGCGGCAGCGAAACCGGGCCTAAGGGGATTTTGCGATTTGCAGCACCAAGCAGCTTCGCGCAACGGCACATCATGCCGCTCCTGCCCGAATTTCACGCGCTTTATCCCGATCTGACGCTGGACCTGCGGCTGTCGGACACGCGTGTTGACGCGATTGAGGGCAGTTTCGATCTCGCCCTGCGCAGCGCACCCCTGACCGATAGCAGCTTAAAGGGCCGCAAATTGGCCGATGACACTCGCGTGCTTTGCGCGTCGCCCAGCTATCTAAAGGCCCATGGAATGCCGAACGGGCCGAGCGCTCTGCAAGGCCATCACTTGATCGCTTGGGCTGATCTTGAGCGGCGAGAGTTGATCGGCCCAAACGGCGAAACAGTGCGCCTTGATCCGACCACTATGAATTGCCGCATTATTGTAGAAGACGGCGATGCGCAACGCGAAGCGACCCTCGCTGGGGCGGGCGTATCGATCAACTCGCTTTGGAGTGTGTCTGATGAGCTTCTTTCGGGGCAGCTTGTCCGGATCTTGCCGGCTTGGAGGCTGAACGACGATTCAGTGCTATGGCTGGTTTATCCGCGCTCGAACGTGCTCACCCCAAAGACGCGAATTTTTATCGACTTCCTGATTTGGCATCTGGGAAATCGGGCAGAGTGGGTCGGGTAGGCACCTGTTCCCAATGCACAGACTATTGAAGCAAAATCAGGCGCGCTGAGATGTCTGGTTTTTGATACGCAGTCAAATTATCGCGCTTATGCAGCGAACTTCTGCTTTTCGGCCACGGGCCATGCCCACCACGCTATCGAGCAACCAGCTTTTCGCGTTTCCCCTCCTGCAGCATCGCTTCCATGTCGTCCAAGCCATCGACAGCAGAGCGCATCTGCGCCTCATCATCCACGCCCACTATCTCGGCCTCCGCAACCTGGCCCCCAAAATCCATTTCCATCTGTCGCTGTTCCTCGGCGATAACGGCTTGAACGACAGGCGCAGTCTTCTTTCGGGCGACATCGGTTTGCCCTGACGATTGGCCATCAGCAGCCTGGCGTGCGACCTCAACGTCGGCCTCGCGTCCGCCTGACCCGTCCGGTGGCGGTGTCATCGGCATCGCGCGGACACTCAGCGGCAGCGTGCTCTGAGGTTCCCCGCCTCCCGGCTTCGGAAACGGCAGCTCGCCCGTCTGTGCCGCGTGGATCGCCTTGAACAGCCGGTCGTCAAAATATTGGATCCGCTTTGCACGGACCGGCATTTGCGCGTCGATGACCATGACGATCTCGTCGAGCGGCAGGCGGCGCGCCTCGTCTTCAGGGAGCAAGGAGCTTTCTTCGGTCCGGGTCGACTGGCTGCGGCCCTCGAAGGGGTTCTTGCCGATAGACTGGGATCGCGTGATGACGGTTTTCGTGGTCTTACCGACCGCCTTGCTGAGCTCTTCGACGGTTTTTTCATCCGAAGGCGTCAGATAGAGTTTTACGCCCGCGTTGCCTTGCAGAGCGCGGCGGGTGTTCTCGCCGTAGATTTCATCGAGGGCGGGGATGGTTTGCGTGACCACGGCCAAATGCCCGCGATAGGTCCGCAGGGTCTCGATGCTCTCGACCACGATGGGCATCTTGCCGAGACGGTTGAATTCGTCGAGCATGATCATCACTGGCCACGGCTCGTCTGGCCCGGGATCCTTTTCCTGCATGGCCGAGAGCAGGTCGGAGAAAAACAGCCGGATCAGCGGCGCGAGCGGCTTCACCATCAGCGGCTGGACCACGAGATAGACCGAAAAGGGCTTCTTGCGGATCGTGCGGAAATCAAAGTCCGACACGGACGTCGCCTCATCGATGGCCGGGTTCTGCCATTGATCGAGCCCTGAGGTCATCAGGAGCGAGACGTATGAGGTCAGCGTGTCGTTGTTGGTCGAGGCCAGCCGCGTGAAGATCAGCTTGGCGGCCCTGTTGTCCACCTCGTGGCCCCGCGCGAAGTATTCCTTCTGCTTGTTCCCACCGGAGGCCGCGATGCGGTAGATCTCGCCCAAGGTCGGACGCTTGCGCTGGAACGCCAGCAGGCCTGCTGCCACAAAGAGATCGATCCCGCCCTTGAGCAGCCCCTGCACCCGGTCATTGTCGCTTTGCAGGAAGAGCGTCGCCAGGAGCTGCAATTCCATCTGCTGGCGCGCAGGATCTTTCAGCTCAAAGATGCGCAGGAGCGGGTTGTAGCGATGCGTGCGCTTGCCCTCCCAATCGGTGGGGGCAAAGCGATAGACCTTGTCGCCTTGGGCTGCGCGATGCCGGGCCGTGGCCTCAAAGCATTCGCCCTTCACATCGAGCGTCACGGCGGAGCCTTGCCAGGTCAGCAGGTTCGGAATGACGAAGCCCGTGGTCTTGCCGCGGCCCGTGGGCGCCACGATCAGCGCATGGGGGAAGACCTTCGAGCAGATGTACTTCGCGCGGGAGCCCGGCGGCCCCAACTTGCCAAGGATGAACCCGGTCCCGGGCGCCCCGAAAAACCCGTTGGCTTTCATCTCGCGCGCGGTCTGCCAATGGGTCTGGCCAAAGCGTGTCAGGGCCGAGCCTGAAAGGGCGAGGCTCAGCATCAGACCGGCGGCCGCGAAGCTGCCGATGATCAGGTGAATAAGTTGCGCGTCCTCCGGGCGGCGATCGAGGATCGCCATGTAGTTCTGCGCGATATAGGCGAAGTCGATCTCGGCCCCGAAGCCGAGATCCTGATAAGAGAGCACCGCCGAGGCGATGGTATAGCCCATGGCCCCGGTCACCAGCGTGACGAGAAGCACACCAGTCGCGATCCGCGCTTTTCCCATGGAGACGCTCAATGGACCTGACCCCGCTCGGTCTCGCCATCCACGTCTGTCGCGCGGTGTCTTTCGTATTCGGTGTCGGCTAGATCATCGACCACCTGACGCAAGGCCTCCGTATTGGCCGTCGCTGCATCCGATTGCAGGTAGACCTTGGCGACATAGAGCCGGTCGAGGCGGTCCTCGAGAACCTTGTCGAGCGCATCGGCATCGCCGGATGTGAGCCGGTCGAGTTGGCGGTCATCCAGCACCCGCGCGATCTCCTCGCGGAATGCCTCACGATCGGCTTCCGTCTCGAAGGGCGCGGACAACTCCCCTGCCCGCTCATGGTCCAGGACACGCGCAATCTCATCTGCGAGGCGGTCGGCACGCTCAGATTGCGGCGCAGTTTCATCGCGGGTTGCGAGGATGTCGTCGCGCGTGCCAGACCCAAGCCTGTCGCGCATCTCGGTTTCTCGGCGGACCTGATTGATGACCTCCGTGTCGCGCATCTCGACGACGGCCGCGTAGGTCGCGCCGAGCCCACGGGCGAGGTGGGACGGCATGTCCGGATAACGCGCTCGTAAGTCATCCGTGACAGCATCTGCAACGGGCGGGCGGACGTCGCGACCCTCCATGATCCGGTCGACCTCGCGGGTGATCTCTCTGGCGCGGACCGCATCGGTGATGGTCTCCCTGTAGGGCTGGGACCGGTCGATCACATCACCTGGGCGTGCAAGCAGGTCCGGGTGTGCTTCGAGATACGCGCGCTGCTCGGTCTCGATCCGGCGCTCTGCCCGTGAGACCACCTCCCAGTCCCGATCCTCGATCTGCTGCGCTGTCAGGCCGTCTGCGCGCATCTCCTGACGGATTGTCCCTTCCATCGTCCGGACCGCGTCCCGGCGATAATGGAACCGCTCGCTGACAGGTTCCGCTTCCACGACACCATCCCGGCGTAGCACGTTCTCTCGCTCCAACAGCGTGCCAAGCTCGACATGCACATCGTTGAGAATGTCGCGCGCCTGTTCCAGATCGGCGCGGCGTTCAAGGTTCAGATCGCGCGCCTCAGCCACTTTGGAGAGATCATTGGCGATCCATTGATGTTCGAGCGCTGCATTCGAAGCGCCGGTCTCGATTCGGGCCACCACTTGCGATGTGCTGATGCCCGTGTCCCGTAGTGCGACGTCAATGCGCGATCTCAGGTCGGGCTCGGCCAGACGCTCAATCTGGTTGGTGTCGATGTTCGCCTCGGAATAGATCCCGCCCTCCGAGGGGTCTCTGACAGCGTGGATGATCGCAAACCGAGAGGCTGCATGTGTTGGACCTGCGTCTGGATCTCGATGAGGCGTTTTTCCAGCACAGGACGTTCCGCGTCGGACTTCTCGGCGATCATGCCCTGCACCCGCGCGAGCTTCTCCGCATAGAGGCTTCTCAGATCCTCGAAACTCTGATCCTCTGCCATATACACATCTCCTGTTCGGTCCACCTGCCCGCCGCGCGCCAGCACCTCGCCCGCGCGGAAGAGTGCCGCGGCAATATCCTCGTGGGCTTCGCGCGAAGCCTCCGCAGCAAGCGAGTGGTAGACAGTTCTGGTGTTGGCGATTTCCGCCAGCGTCCGGGTCAGGTCGGTCCCCACACGTTCCCGCGCGCGGGGTGCGCGACCCTCTTCCTTCGCGGCATAAACTTCGCTGGTGCGGGCCGGGTAATGCACAACCCCGCGATCCACCCGGCGCGTGGCCTCCAGCCGCACACCGTACTTCTCCGCCTCCTCGACCATGGCAAGGCGGAAATCGTCATAGTTGAAGCGATGGTTGCGCCCGAGGAAAAAGAACTCGCCTTCTTGCGAGCGGCGGTTCAGCACCAGATGCGCATGGGGATGATCGCGGTCTTCATGGACCGCGATGATGTAGTCGAAATGCCCCTCATCGGTCTGGAAGAAGCGCTCCGCCACATCCGTCGCGATGTCGCGCACATCCTCGCCCCGCGTGCCGATGGGGAAGGACATGAGCATGTGGGTGGTCTGCCCGAGCTTGGGCTTGAAGCCCGCATCCCACCGCTTGGCAAAGCGCTCGGTCAGGTCCTTGATGTCACCCACCTCGAGCTTCGCCTTGCCATCCAGAAACCCGCTACTGTCGACGATATGGGTGGACTTGGTCGTGAGGTAATCGAGCTGGTTTGCAAGCTGCGATTTAGTATGCGTACCCCCGCCCCGGATCGCCTTGAAGACCGCTGGCCGATGCCCTGCTGCCGCGCGCGTAAGCTGGCTCTGCTTGGCAACGTGAAGCCCTTGCATCGAGCCCCGGACGCGGCTCCAGCCATCCCGGAAGACCTCGCCCGTGACGGCATGGACGGCATCATTCAGCCGCATGGGCAAACTCCCTCAAGGCGGCTGTGGCCTCGAGCTGCATCGCGTCCCGACGGCGGCGCAGGAGCAGATCGATCTCGTCAGCAGAATCGAGGATGAACCGCGCCAGCCCGCGCATCTGCGCAAGGCGCAATTCGGTGAACTCGGCACTCGTGCCCCCCACGGCCCCCTGCCCCCGCCGGTTGGCCTGCGTCATCTGCTTGGCGATCTGCGCGACCCCATTGCCGACCTCATGCAGCGAGGCGCGGTAGCGCGCCATCTCGGCTGCCATCTGCGCGTCCGGAACGAACACCCCGCCGGCCGCCTGAATAAGCCGCCGCAGCCCCTCGGCCCGGCTCTCGATCCCCGCTTTCGCCAGGACCTCATCGAGCGCCGCCAGCTCCGCAGCCGTGACCTTCACACTGACCGCTGAGACCGGGATCGCAGCATCCGTCTGGCGCTCGGCATCGGCTTTGAGCGTATACTGGATCGCCCGCGGCGACACTCCAAACCGCTCCGCCAACACGGATGTCGACACACCTTCCGCAGCCTCGCGAACGATCTCCATGCGGTCCGCATCTGTGAGACGTTTTGAACGAGACATGCGAAGAAAGACCCCCTATTTCCTGCCACCTTCCACCAAGGCTGCCCCTACCTTACGATAATATACCAAGCTGTCAATCATATACTTACGTTGCATTCTGTCTCAGGCAGCCTTGGTGTCCGCTTCCCCCGCGGTCCGCAGGGGCGCGGGCCTGTCCCCTCGCCATCAAGAACCCCACCTGTCCAATGGGTCCCCTTCCCCAGCACCGCCCGAGGGTCTGGACGAACACGCATGTGTTCGGACGGAACCGCGGGCGGGCGCAAACCCCACCGACAGAGCGGACAGGCAGGGTCAAGGAGGGCCAGATTTGGCTTGCCAAATCTCTGCCGCAAAAACCGGGAGGCCTCGGCCGCCGGTTTTTACGGATGGCCCCCTTGAGGCTGAATGGCCGGTCTGTCGCGGCCCGATCATTCCGAGGGGAGTGCGTCCGTTGAGCGCGCAGCGACCGCCACCAGGCGAGGTCGCTGCCGGCGATCACCCACGCCAGTGACGGCATCCCTGGAACAGGGATCGGGCCGCCCCAAGATCGTCCTGGGGCTGCCCATCCTCGTCAGAGGATTCAGTCCTGAGGGTCCTTTGCGCTCGGCGGGAACATCACCAGCTCCGAGACCGCGACCGGGAAGTCGAGCTTGAGGCTGAAGAACTCCGAGCCATCCCCGTTGCGGGTGTTGCGGAACATCGCACCCACGCGCTGAAAACGGGTGCGCTCCTGGCCATCGGTGTCGGTGAACTTGACGGGGACGGTGGCGACGTAGTGGTTGGTCATTTGGGTTACTCCTTGTTGCGATGGGGATCACCCGGCACGGGGGCAAGAGGCCCGGTCGCAAGCGCAAATGCGGAGGGTCCGCGGCCAGCCGTGGAAGCCGTATTTGTGCTTGCCGAAGCGTGAGCTGAGGGCACGAACGGGCCGACCCCGTGCGATCCACATCTATGAGCAAAAAGGAGAGACCCGAATTTGTGCCGCCACTTTGCAGTCGCGTTCGCACCCGTCGATACCGGTCTGAGGTGGCTTGGTTCGTTCTGATCCAATGCATCTGGATAATGATCCGTCACGCGCACCACACAGCGGGTCAGCGTTCAGCCGCGCGCGAAGATTCGTCGTCTGTGTTGGGTGAGTGCCCTTGCTATCGGCACCAGGGTTGAGGGAGTGGGGGACAGCTGGTGCGGCCACATCGGTATGGCACGGCCAAACCTTCAGCAATGAGCGTACTGCCCACGTCCCGACCGTCAACGAACAACGAGCCACAAAACCGCCCGAAATTGCATCGATCCGTGCCTTCAGTCCCGGGCCGGCAGGAACAGGCCACGCGCTCAAATTCAATTGACGCCGCACCCCGCACCAATTGACCAAGACGCGCTGTTGCCTGTTCCCCGACCTGGCGCTCTGCAGTGCAGGATGGTCTCCATGTCTCAGGCGCGTTAAACCCGACGAGACGCACGTTCGCTGTCATGCCTCGAATATCAATCGTATCACCATCAATGATCCGCACATCGCTGGCTCGAAGCGACCGGTCTTGCGAGGCGGGTCGCTCTGCAGGTGGCGAGACCGGCGATAGGAAACTGGAAGACATCCAGCCCACTCCCAAGCTAGACCGAATTTGGGTCCATTGCCCTTCATCGCGAAGCATTTCGACGCGAGTCCCTTCGCTCAAGACGCCCATCACAGCGTTCGCGGTAGACGGCTCAGAACGTTGGTTGACACGTGTCCCTGTCACATAGACGTAAGTGGTGTTTGTCGTTTGCGATGTGGGAATTGCTGACGGACTGTAGGGTGTGGATCGCGAATTCGACGTCTCAAACAATGATCCAACCAACGCGAAGAACCCGACAGCGATCACCAACGGCACCATGATTTGGCGTTGAGCCTTGCGCACGGCACGCCGAGGTGCGGTGATTGCGCGGCTCACGGAGATCGAACGGGGTCTCGCCTGAACGGCTCTGGGGCTGCGCTTTGGTGCTGGTTTCGAAGTGCCGTCCTCGGCAGCTGCCCTTGTCTGGGCCGGTTTTTCCCCTTCCAGTTTCAGGACTTTGTGCAGGCTGGCGTACTGAGCTTTGCTCAGGCGCGTCTCCGTCCCGTGACGCTCAAACCGTTCAGCCATGTTTGTGAGAAAAGACACTTCCCAATCGTTTGCCTGCCCGGACAGCAAACGCGCATCAATGCGTGATTGGATCTCTTTGGTGCGTTCCGGAGAAAAAGGCATCGAGGAAAAACCTGTTCGGGTGTTGAGCTGCGCAACAAATGTCTTCTGCCGCACGGCCACATTAAGCTGTGATTGCATCGAGATACCATCCAGCCATTCCCAAAAACAGATTGGCCGGATTGCGGTCACCAAGCCTGTCGATGCCCGTTGCTGGAGCTCACTGCGATACCGCCGAGGTTCGCACACATCTGGGAAAACAGCGAAAGGGCCGCGCCAAGCGCGACCCCCTCTCTTCACTCCTGCGACGCCTTCTTCACCGGGTCCGCAACCCGCATGACCGTCAGGCCTTTCGCTTCCGCTTTCTGCCCGAGGTTCAGCGCGACCCCGTTGCCGCCGAAGAGTACAACCCCCGTCGCCGCGAACTTGTCGTCCAGCATCTCGTCGTTGCACTTGAACGGTGCCGCCCGTCCGTGTGCGGACCAGCGCGGATCGAAGCGCGCTTGTGCTATCCCGCGTGCCCGGGCCCACCGAGCCGCGATCATCTCGGCCCCGTGCTTGCCACCCTTGTGGCAGAGGAAGATCTCCTGATTGCGGTTCTGCTTGATCCGTTCGCGAACTTTGTCGAGCGTGTTGAAGATCACATCGACATCGGTCCAGTCGGTGGCACCCGAGACGATCAGGGGCACCCCCTCGACTTTCGACTTCTCGGCGGTTTCGCGGTCGTGCTGCTCTAGGAGCTGCCGCGCCTCGAAGACCGCCCCGGTCTCTTGCGCCCGGACGCTTGCGCGCGAGCCCGCTGCCGGGATGAAGGCATGGCCGGTCTCGATCTCGTAGCATTCCGCCGCAGCCTCGCTCATCACCTCAATGGCACCAACAATCTCGCGCAGCTGCAGGAAGCGCGCCTGCGCTTCTTCGAGCGCGGTCTCGGCGATCTCCGATCCGTCGTGGGATTTTGCCAGCGCGCCGATCTTGTCGGCGGTGCGGTCGACCTCCTTGCCGAGCGCCACCTTGCGGCGCTGCAGGATCGTCGCGAGCCCATGGGCCAGCGGTTCGATTTCTGCTTCAAGCCCGGTATTGCGCAATTGACCGAGAGCCTCGAAGCTCTCGCGGATGATGTGGTCGGTCAGGACGTGATCCTCCGGGATCGAGAGCTGTGCGTCCTTCTCGGTCAGTCCGAAAAGCTCGATGGTCTCGTAGGTGTTAGCGGTGTCGTAAGCCATGTTTGGTCTCCAGTGTTCGGTTCCAAGGCCACCACGTGAGTGTGGGGGCATGGCCGAATGCCTGGTTTCCGAATCTGCCCGGGTCAGGGACGGCGCAGCCGCCGGCTTGCCGGGCGCAAAAGTTTTCTGCGCGCAGCACCCGAAACACGCGCACCCTCACGCACGGCACCGCCCCGCGCCATGGGCCCCTCCCTCGCCGAAAAGTTTTGCGATCCTTGACGCGGGCTGATTTGGGGGCCATCCGGAGGATATGCTTCCGCACTCATGTGTGTGTGTTTTGACGGTAGGTTTGCCCGACCCGAGCAGGCAAACGGACCGACCGGACGCGGGAGACGGATGAAGCGCCGGGATCGTTTTGGCCTCGGCCAAAACAGACCAGAGCGCAGTCCGGCAGAGCGGCCGGGGAGGGACGTGCTCGCGAGGCGGGCAAACCGGGATGCTAGGCGCAACGCCGCGGTGAGGCCGCATGGCCGAATGCGCGACGGACCGAAGGGCCGTTCTCCCCTGCGACACGCGAAGCCGAGCTGGGGCGGCCGCAAGGCAAGCATCCAAGTCGATGCTCGAGAGCACAAAACCGACACACTCTGCTTCCAAACAGCGCAAATTGTCTGGTCTGCTGAGGGGTTCGAATGTAGAAAAGACCTTAGTATCATTGAAAATGATCATTCAGAAAGAGCAACTCGACCTTGGCTTCCGCCCAACAACTCATCGGTCTCGTCAAGAGCCACGCAGAAGGGGACGCTGATCGTTTTTACGATCTGGCGATGCAACTCTCTGCGGCTGAAGAGCAGAAGGGACATACCCGGCTGGCTGAACAGTTGCGACAATGGGCCGAAGCGGGACAGAAGCCGCCTTCGAAGCGAACCCCTGCGATCACTCCTATCGCAACACCCCGCGGTGATCTGGCGGAGTTCCTTGCCGCGTCCTATCCGACCGAGCGCCTCGTCGATGTCATCTTGCCAGACAGGATTGAGAGCGAACTCGCGCATCTCGTTGTAGAGACACGAATGCGCGAAAAGCTCGAGGCGAAAGGGTTGAAGCCACGGCGGCGCGTTCTCCTCTCCGGTCCTCCCGGAACCGGCAAGACCCTGAGTGCTTCAGCGCTTGCCGGTGAGCTGCAGTACCCTCTCTTTTCGGTCATGCTCCACGGGCTGATCACAAAATTCATGGGTGAAACAGCGCAGAAGCTGAAGATGATATTCGATGCCGTCAAGACGACGCGCGGTATCTATCTCTTCGACGAAATCGACGCTTTGGCCGCGGCCCGGGGCGGTGAGAACGATGTCGGTGAGGCCCGGCGGGTTCTGAACTCGTTCCTGCAGTTCCTGGATGAGGATACCGGGCCTTCGATCGTCATTGCCACTACAAACCTGCCGGGAATTCTTGACCGCGCTGTGCTGCGCCGCTTTGATCTCGTGTTGCCATATGTCATGCCCGATGGCCCTGCCATTCGGCAGGCGCTCGAACGCCGTTTGATCGGCTTCTCACTCGCTCGCATGGGATGGAAACGGGTTATAGACGTTGCCACAGGCCTCTCAACGGCCGATGTTGTGGCAGCGGCGGAAGATGCCGCTCGACGTGCTGTTCTGAATGATACCGACAAGATTGCGACACAGGATTTGCTTGATGCCCTCGAACGCCGACGGTCGCTCCAAGAACTAGGGACCGATGACAATGGCACGAGACCTTCGGCACTTCCACCTTCGCAATCTCGGACAACCTCGCCCGTTCCAAGCAAAGGGCGGGGGCGGGTCCAAAAGACCAAGTGATGTCCCCAATCGCGCGGCGCACGCCCAAGCATTGCTTCAGGCCATCGACGCGCTGCCAGATATTCCAGCAGCCGAACTTCCCGGCGTCTATCTGGAAGTACGCTCGCGTATCGACGAGCGCCTGAAGAAAGACAGCCTCGACGCTAGTGGCCTGACTCTCCTTCGCGTCGCCGAGACCCTGATCCCGGTGGTACCGAAGAGCGCGCGACGGTGTTTGCGACAGCCAAGGGTATTGAAAAGCTGCGCAAGAAGGTCGAGCAGTTTCGGACGGAAGACACACCCGACCGGGAAAAGGATGGTGAATTCATCCCGGGCCGTCCGAAGAACGCGGATCTGGTGCAGAGCGTCGCTGCCATCACGGAAGCGGGATTGCGTGCCCTCTGGCGCAGCCCTTCAGGCAAATTTCCAGCAGCGGATGTTGCGACCGTCTGGGAGGTTTGGCTCGAGCCTCAAATGACCGAAGGTTTCGTCGCGGCCGCACCAAAATATGGCGTTACCGTGGGAGCAGATCGGCTGGAGTTTCCCGAAGATATCGTTGTGATCGTAGAGGCCGATCGTAATCAGCTCGCCCAAGCCGCCCGCCGACTAGGCGGCGTGCGCGCCCTTGCTGCTCCGACCATCACAGCGGATTTCTTCGACGGCTTGCCGGTGGCAGAACAGGCGCAGTGGGTCGACGAACTCGCGGGTCGTACGACCTACACTGACAATCCCGATCCTAGCTACGTCACGCTTTTGGATACCGGTGTCAGTCGCGCGCATCCTCTCATTCAGCCGGCGCTCAGCGTGGATGACCGACATGCCGCCAACCCGGCCTGGGGGCTGGAGGATGTGACGGGCCATGGCACGCAGATGGGAGGACTGGCGCTCTTTGGAGACCTGACGCCGAAACTGCACCACGCGAATCCGGTTTCTGTCGTGAACCGTCTGGAATCCGTGAAGCTGCTGCCTGATGCAGGGATGAACCCGCATCATCTCCTCGGCGCCGTGACAAGACAGGCGATCAATGCGGTCGAACAGGTCGGCCCCCGACGCCGGACCTTCACCATGACCACGACGACGGGTGAGGACACCCCGCATGACGGCGCTCCGACGTCCTGGTCGACGGAGGTCGATCAGCTCGCCGCCGGTGTTTCAGGTGAGGTGAAACAACAACGCCTGGTGCTTGTCTCCGCAGGGAATACCGACAACTTCACCTTTGGTGCCGGAAACTACCTGGACCGATGCGATCACGAAGACAACGAAATCGAGTCGCCTGCCCAAGCGTGGAATGTTCTGTCTGTTGGGGCCTTTACAGAGAAGACCGTACTGCCAGACGGAGAGCCGGCCCAGGCGCTTGCACCATTCGGCGATCTATCGCCAGCTTCGAGAACTGCATCGTGGTCGTCCCACTGGCCGAACAAGCCGGACGTCGTCCTTGAGGGTGGAAACTGGGCGCTAAGTGCCATGCCACCGCCAATGCGGCATGGATGGTTATCGCTGCTTTCGACTCACCACAATTACCCAGTCCGATCCTTCACATTCACCTTCGACACCAGCGCGGCGACCGCGCTTGCAGCGAAGGATGTAACGGAACTCTGGTCGGACTATCCGACGCTTTGGCCCGAGACAGTGCGTGGTCTCTACGTGTCGTCAGCGCGGTGGACGCAGCAGATGCGTGCGCATTTGCCGGCCCAGCCAAACAAGGGTCACTTCACGCCCCTTTTTCAGCGCTATGGGTATGGTGTGCCGGACATGGCGCGTGCCCGCCGCAGCGCGTCGAACGCGCTGACCCTCATCGTGGAAGATACGATTACGCCGTACGGGATTTCTGAAAAGACCGGGGGTGATGTCCACAACGAAATGAAGCTGTTCGCCCTTCCCTGGCCCATTGAGGCTTTGCGCGCGCTCGGTAATGCTGATGTGACCTTGCGGGTGGCACTCAGCAGCTTTATCGCTCCGAACCCTTCCGAAGCTTCGCGCGGCGTTCGGTATCGCTACGCGTCCCACAACTTACGTTTCCAACTCAATCGCGCTGGCGAGAGCGAAGCCCAGTTCCTGGCTCGCATCAGCAAGGCGGCCGAACAGCCTGATGGTCCCGCAAGCGACGAGGATGATCTTTGGGACTACGGTAGCAATCGGCGCCATGTAGGCTCGCTCCATATAGATCAGCTGACGTGCAAGGCTTCAGATCTGGCGCGGCGCAACTTGCTGGCTGTTCACCCAGTCACCGGTTGGTGGAAGTCGAAAAGCTTCTCGCTGAGAGTTTGCCTTCCGTACGCTACGCACTGATTGTGGAAATCGACGCAGCAGAGTTGGACACCGAGCTCTACGCCGAGGTTCAAGTTGCTGTTGACGCATTGATTGCCGCTCAAGCAGTTGTACAAGTCTGACTTTAATCGAAACTCCGCGCGGCACTTCCGATCTAGCAGTCTCATCTACACCGGAACGCCATATGAAGTGGCAGTTCGATCGCTCTATTGAAGCAAGCACAGCAAAAGGGGAACCGTGAACCCACGGCTCCCCTTGCAGTTCAGATGTTCAAGCCTCGTGCCAAGGTCACGCGACCAGCGACAGCCCCGCGCCCGCGTCCTGCGGCTGCTCACCGCTGTCGATGAACGGGATGATCGAGAAGGTCTGCCCGCCGCGCTGCTCTTCGTTCTGCACGGCGTTGACACGCAGGTCGCCATCGGGCGTGTTGATCAGCAGCGAAAGGTAGTCATTGCCCGTTCGGCTGCTTTTCGCCATCCAGGCCGAGCCGACGCGGATCGGTGTGCCCCGGGGCGAGCTGACCTCGATCCGGTAGTCGGGGTGGGTCTCCTCGGTCTTGTAGCTGTTCTCGATCAGCATGAACTCCAGATCGAACATCATGTTGGCAATGTAGCCGGTGAAGGCGTTGTCGGCGTCCATGGCGGTGAGCTCGCCCGAGATCGAGCCGGATTTCATCAGGCCGTTGGAGACCAGCGGGATGATCTCGAACTCCCCGCTTTGGGCGGCGCGCGCCTCTTTCCTCTGCACCGCGTTGACCCGGAACGGGCCGAGGCCGACATCGATCTGCATCGAGATGTAGGGGTTGCCGCTGGTATTGCCGGTCTCGTTCCAGGCCGTGCCGATGCGCACCTTGCGGCCTGATTTGTTGACTGCCGTAACGTCAAAATCCGGGCTGCGTTCTGACATCTTGGCCCGCGCCTCCAGTTGGATGGCGATATCAAAGCGCGTCGAGTGGATCATGCCGGTGTACTGAGCGGCTGCAGTCTCGACATTGCGGGTGAGGGTTCCTGCGAACATGGGATGGTTCCTTTTGGATTGGCCGGTGCCTGACGTTCTTGCCAGCGCATCCGGGATTGCTTTCTCGACCCCTCGTGGGATCACAAAACAGAAAGCTTGCTTTCCCTTTATGCCCCGCCTCCGGCTCAGCGCTGCCGTGCGAGTGGGTGTGCCACCGCACCTCCGGGTGCTGCGTCCCTGCCCTGCCCATCAGGTCTTGATTGGCTATCCAGATTCCCCGCGCCATCCTCCGATCGCGCTATGAAGAACTCCGCCTCGTTGCCGTTCAACCGGTGCCCGCTCCGGTCGGTCAGACCGATGCAGCTGCCATTCGGCACATAGGTGATGAGGTACTGACCGAGCCGGTCCTTGTGGACAACGTAGCCGGTATTGGCCCAGTGTACGGTCTGGCCGGCATCGACGGCGGCCTTGATGTCTTCGAGTGTCATGCGAACCTCCTTACGAAGAATGGTGGGGAAACGACGCAAGAAGTCCGATCTTCCAACCGGGCTTCCGCGCGCTATTCGTTTGGCAAACGGCCGAGAGATGTCAGGCGTTTTGCGTGGCTTGCATCGCGCGCGCCGCCATCCAATCCTTTAGGCCAAGAACCGTTCTGCCGGCGGCGACCTCGGAGGCCCAGGCGGCCCTTGGGTCGCCGCAGGGCTCATCGCCAGAATGCCGGTCGATATGGCCATTGGCCATCCATGGCTCAGGCTGGATCCGACGCAGCCAGTCCGCCATGCTCGGGATACGGCCCTGGCAGTCTTCACGGATATGCTGCTCGCCGATCCAGCGCACGGGTATGTCCCGACCCGCGCTATTAGTCAGGGTCAGACCGAAGACACGCTCCGCTTCGAACAGGCCTTGGGCATGGTGACGCAAGGCTCGGTGCGTGAAGAGCGCGAGGTGTTCTTTCGAGGCATCGAACCAGTCGTGGATGGCCTGATAGTCAGACGGCACCCCGCCGAATTTCCGGGCAGAGCTTTCGGCATGATGAAGCGGATGGGCCATCTCACAGCCCCTCGTCGTAGCTGTGCGAGCATTCCACATAGCGGTCCGCGTGATCAAGCGTGATGCTGTCGTTGCGCAAGTCCCAGGTCAGCGTGCCATAGCCGCCCTCGTTGTTTTCGAACCCCGGGTGATGGTGATAGGCGAGTGACCAGGCGAAGTCGCCAACCTCTGTGGCAAGCGGCTCCGGTAGTTTGACCTCTGCAGGCTGCACCGTCACATCCTCGACATTGCCAGAGTCGCCATAGCCTTCGTATTCGGCAGTGACCTCGCTGATGCCAAGCGCGCGCAATTGCGCGATCAGCTCCGCTCGGGATGCCTTAAGCGTGGTTTCGCGCTCCGCGCGCCACTGAACCGGCATTGCGGCATAATCGATCTGGGGATTAGTCATGGGTTCGTCCTCTTGTCTACAATTGGGGGGGCCGGGCGTGGCGTTGATCTGCGCGCGGCCGGAAAGCGCAGACCGGCCAAACCCCGATCCGCGACGCCCGGCCCAAAGCCCTCTTTGACTTTTCAGGCGGCTTGTTCTGCCGTGATGGCGGGCCCCTGCCCCACGATCCGGGCCAGAATGCGGCCCGTGTCGATCCCGTCCCCATGCGGCAGGAACACCCGCAGCTGGAAGGCGATGATCTCAGTGAAACAACCGGCGGCCTTGAAGCCATCGATCATGCTTTTGTCCGCACCGCCCAACTCGAGGCGCGTCTGGCCTGCGACGCGGCGACGGGTCAGCGTCAGACCCCGGCCCAGATCGACAGGTGCGGTGGTACCCAGGGCGGCGGTCAGCATCTCCTGCGGTGTTTGCGGGTTTGAGATGAGGAAGCGAGCGCGCAGCGCGGCCGCCCCTTCCTCGCTCAGTGTGCGCCCGATCATCGCCGGTGCCCCGTCGGGCGTGACACGGTAGATGCGCTCATTAGTGGTCGGAATGTCCTTCCAGATCGGCAACAAGAGCCCGGTCAGCAGGTAAAGCTTGGTCGTGGTGGTTTTTGGCAGGGCAGCAGCCTCGGCATCCCAAAGCCTTGCGAACTCCGGTTTGCCGATCTCTTCCCAGGCCGAGGACTCGAACCGCGTCTCCTCCAGATAACTGGACCCGTTTGGCCGCACTGCCTTGCGCATCAGCGTGACGATGTCTTCGTCATACATCTGCATAGGCCGCGCCGAAATGAGCGCCGCGCGACCGGAGGCGCGATTGACCATCGGCAGCTTGTCGGGATTGCGCGAGAGGGCGTCAACTGCCGACAACACATGGACCGGGTCGGTGACCTCGAGCCCGATGATCCGCGTCACCGCGCCGGATTTCGGACAGGTCCAGAGATCCTCCGTGGAGACCTGTTCGATCTTTTGGCCACGCAGGGTTTCCACCCCGAGATCGAGCGTACCCGCCGCGCGCGCCCGTTCCGTCTGATCGGCGATCCGGCGCATGAACTCAGCAAAGAGCGCGTTCTGCATGTGGATGGGAAGGGCAAGCACCCGATTGAGAAACCGCTGGATCGGTGGAAGCTCCTCGAGAAGCACCCCGTCCTTGTCGATCAGCCGCAGGGCTGTCCAGTCGGTGAAGCTCTCGTAGCTCATCGCCTCGGCGCGCCCGGCGGCAAGATCGGCGAAATACCCGCGCAGAGCCGCCCGTGCGATTGGGCTTTCCAGATTGTTCTCCTCCCGGAACATGCCCTGCGAACCGGTTTCGCGTTGGCCCTTGGTCAGGGCCCCCAGCTGGTCGAGTCGTTTGGCTATCGTCGAGGTGAAGCGTTTTTCGCCATGCACATCGGAGGCGCAGACCCGGAAGAAGGGCGCGCTGACCTGGGCCGAGCGATGCGTGCGGCCAAGACCTTGAATGGCCGCATCGGCGCGCCAGCCGGGCTCCAGCAGGTAGTGTCGCCGCCGTTTCTGGTTCTTGGCTGTTTGTGCCGCATGATAGGATCGTCCCGTGCCGCCTGCATCGGAGAAGATCAGGATGTCCTTTTCGCCGTCCATGAAGGCTTGGGTTTCGGACGAATTGCTGCTGGCGCTGCGCTTTTCGATGAAGAGATGACCATCCTCGGCCTTGAGGGGCCGGATAGATCGGCCCGTAACCTCGGCGACGGCCTCGTCGCCAAAGGCCCAGAGGATCTGATCGAGCGCCGAGGGGATCGGCGCCAGCGTCATCAACTCCATCATGGCCGCATCTCGTAGGGCGAGCGCCTCGCGCGAGACAACGAGCGCGCCGGTCTCATCGCGCAAAGGCTCAGCCACCATGTTGCCGTCGATCTCCACGAGCTTTTGCGCATGGATCGGGAAGGCTTGTTCGAGGTAGCCTAGCACGTAGTCGCGCGGCGTCAAGGCACCCTCGACCAGTTCATCCTCGGGGTCCATCGTCTCAAGCCGCCGCTTCAACAGGCTTTCGCCCGTCGAGACCACCTGGATGACGCAAACGTTGCCTTCCGCCAGATCGTCCTTGATCGCACGGATGATGCTCGGGGCCTTCATGCCCATCAGGAGATGGTTGAAGAAGCGCTGCTTCGTGCTTTCGAAGCGGGACTTGGCCGAGGCGCGAGCGGCCGAGGCATTGGCCTCGCCCGAGGCGTTGTTGACGCCAGTCGCAGTCAGCGCCGCTTCGAGATTGTGGTGGATGGTGCGGAAGGCACCCGCATAGGCGTCGTAGATCTCGATCTGGGCCGGGGTGAGCGCGTGTTCGAGAACGTCATACTCCACGCCGTCGAAGCTGAGGGCGCGCGCCGTGTAAAGCCCGAGCGTCTTGAGATCACGGGCGACCACCTCCATGGCGGCGACACCGCCAGCTTCCATCGCCGACACAAAGCTCTCGCGGCTCGGGAAGGGGTATTCGGGGCCTTGCCCCCAGAGCCCGAGCCGCGCGGCATATGCCAGGTTATGCACGCTCGTCGCGCCCGTCGCCGAGATGTAGAAGACGCGGGCGCGCGGCGCGGCAAGCTGCAGCCGCAAGCCTGCAAGACCCTGCTGAGAGGGTTTGACCCCCCTGCCCTGCTCGGACCCGGCCGCGTTCTGCATGGCATGGGCTTCATCAAAGGCCAGCACGCCGTCGAAGTCTTCGCCCATCCACTCAAAGATCTGGCTCAACCGCGTGGTGCCGCATTTGCCCGCTGAGCGCAGCGTGGCGTAGGTAACAAAGAGGATGCCATCGCCCATGGGGATGGGCTGGTCCGGTTTCCACTTGGAGAGCGGCTGGATGTCGGCAGGCGAGCCACCCAGATCGGTCCAGTCGCGGATCGCGTCCTCGATGAGCGTGGCGGATTTGGAGACCCAGATCGCCTTGCGGCACCCGGCCAGCCAGTTAACGAGAATGAGCCCCGCGCATTCGCGGCCCTTGCCGCAGCCGGTGCCGTCGCCGAGGAAATACCCGAGGCGATAGGCTCGTGCCTCCGGGTCATCATCGGCGCGCGTCAGCTTTGTCTGGTCGTCATCGATCGTGAATCGCCCCGGCAGGTCACGCCCATGGGCATCATGCGCCATGATGATGGTCTCGAGTTGCGCCTCGGAGAGATGTCCCTCCTCGATCAGTCTGGCGGGCAGGCGCAATTCCGAACTGGCCGTGCCTGAGGGAAGGGGCGGTGCCACAGAGGCCATGGCGATGCTTTCGACGAGCGGCGTGGGATGTTCCTGCGCGCCCGCGATTTCGATCCGCTGCGGGCGGTAGCGCGCATAGATGTCCGAGACGGGCGTGTTGTCGCGCGGGACATCGAAGCGTGTAAAGCTGAGCGGACGGACGGCATTGGCCCGGGGTTTGGAGGCGGCGACAGGCGCAGCGGCGGTCTTGCGCGGGGCAGATGATGGAACGGTCGGCCGAGCATGAGGGATCGCTTCTACCCGTTGGGCGGGGCGCATCTCGGGCCGGGTTGCGGCCACGGCGTCGACCAAAGGAAGGGCTTCGTCCAGATTCTGGACTGTGGCGCGGATCAATTCGCCGTCGTCCCGCACCTTGTCGAAAACCATCAGCTGGGTTTCCACCGAGGTGCCGAGCTTGCGATAGACCTGTCCCGGTATCGTGAGGGCCAAACGCGGCGTAAGCAGGCCGCAGGCGCGGGACCAATGCGCGGCATCGCGTTCGGGCGTGAATCCCGGCGGCATGATCGCCACAAGCCGCCCGCCGGGTGCCAGGCGCTTGGCAGCCGCGACGAGATGCTTGGCCGCGATGTGCTTGTCCCGGGAGCGATCGACCGAGGACGCGAAGGGCGGATTCATCACCACCGCGTCGGGCAGAACCGGCGTCTGCAGCAGATCGTCGATATGCTCGCCGTCATGGCCCGTCACCTCGCCACCGAAGACCGCGCGCATGAGGCTCTGGCGAAAGGAGTCGAGCTCGTTGAGCAAAAGCGTGACACCGGCCCGGGCGGTGAAAGCGGCCAAGGCACCGGTGCCAGCCGAGGGCTCCAGCACGGTCTCGCCCTTGCGAATGGATGCCGCCCGCACCGTCAGGGCCGCAAATGCCAGCGGCGTGGAAAACTGCTGCAGCCGGATCTGCTGCTCCGACCGGCGGGTTTCCGTAAGGAGCCGTGAGGCAAGCAGTTTCGCGGTCGCGATGTCACCTGCCGCGCCGCCCTCCCGCAGCGGCACCTGAACAGCCGCGGCCTGCATCATGTCGTAGGCCTTCCGCCAGTCCCAGGCGCCGCCAGCATCGCTGCCGTGAAACGTCCCGCGCATGATGCGCGCGAGCACTGAGCTGCGCAGGGGTTGGTGGTCGACCTCCGCGCCGATCTGCGCGAGGGCAGAGACAAGATCAGCGTCGGAGATTGAGAGAGCCGGGTTCGCAGGATTGGGCTTGGTCATGGGGATTTTCCTTTGGATCAGGGTCTGAGTTCCAAAGGACAAAAAGCCCACTTTCGCTTTTCAGGGTGACGGGGGTCAGACCGCACTAACCTCCAAGGCTTGGTCAGGTCTTGGGTTCGACCTGCCGTTTCGCATCAATCAATGCCTGTACGGCCTGCATCACCTGAACCTGAGATGTTCGCGAGCGTACATCCTCCAGCGCGGCCTGTACCTGCGCGCGAAACCACGCGTCATTCGAATTGGCATCAGCGGCCACGGAAATGCTCCTCGAGGCCCATATCCAGAAGCCTTCCAAGGCCATCAGGCATGTCTGCAACTCGCACCGCAAATTGGGAACGCTTCCGATTCATCCGAGACGCGCCTTCTTCATCGGTACCGCGGTGCGGCCCTTCCTTACCCGTTAGGTCCATTGCGCTTTCTCCGGCTGTACTATGGGTCGACGCTACATCACCCAGCATGTCATCGTAAACGGCAATGCCATTGTGGTCACATCAAGTCGGGCCACTTAGGGACCGAATGCCGGAGGGGCAGAAGCCTACGTGAAGCTCAAAGCCGCCGTTCATCGAAAGCGCGGAGAAATCTGACTCTGAGCCCCGAAGTGACAAATGCTGCGCAAATGATGAGCGTCTGCTATATAAACCGAGTTATCAAGTTTGCTTCTGCGCACAATAGGACGCGGGCTTGAACACTGCGGAGGTATAAGGTCAATGCGCGTTCTTAGTTTGATCATTTTTCTGATCATTTCTGCTGGTCTTGCCTTTGCGCCGACCGGCGTACCTCTAGGTGTATTTTCGGAGGCGGATGCATCCAAGATACCGCCCAATTTACTGTTGGCCGCAAGATTTGAACGATTAAGTTCGTACGCAGTATCGTAAGCGCTGCTTTGGCCCCATCCTTACGCCTTGATCGTTGATCTGCGATTCATTGCCTTCAATGATTTGAAGGGAGTTTCTTGATGGGAGCTACAAACGAGTTTCTGGCACGGGTTCCGAGGCGGTCGGATGGTAAACGGAATTGGCCTTTGGAATTGAAGGCGCGGATTGTGGCGGAGACGTTGATTGTGGGCGAGACGGTCAATGCTGTTGCGAACCGATATGAGCTGATCCACTGGCGAAGTGCCGGAGAGGCAAAGGGCAGGTCCAATCGACGGGGTTTTGGTGCGGGCGCAACGCAGTGAGCCACGGCCCCGTCTATTTGACTTGCGCACGCCAGAACCCAGCGGGTTCTTAGCAATCTCCCGCTAGGGACAAGAAGAGGATGGGATCGTTAGATCCGAACGAACTTCTTTGACGGATGTTTATCCAATCCTTGCGCAGCATCGACCTCGGGAGATCGTGCATTGATCGAGAGACGAACGCTTATTGGGCGTTGTAGTCGGCAGCATGAAACAACACGGAATTGCCCCACACTTTACTCACGAGTTTTGAAGCCTGGCCAACAACTGGGAAGTAATTTAGCGAGTTGATTTTTGGATTCAGAAAATGAAGACCGTCGAAATTGCAGCTCATGATCTTCAATGCTCCATTCAGTAACGTTGCGCCTTTCTCGTTCTGCATCCAGCATGTCCAAACAGACTTGCGACGAAAGCCCCGTCGCTGAAAGTTCTATCGTTTTTGTAGATGAAGATCTCATTCTTTCGACCACTGACAAAACTTCTTGTACGTAGCTGAGAGGGCTATCAAGATTTGCTGTAAGGTACAGTTTGGTCGCTTCTCGTTTAAGCTCTTGCGAGACACTTAGGGCGTCGTCGTTGAAGTAGTGTAAAATCCATTTGTCAGCATTGTTTGTCACCCCGTGAGCAAAGTTGCATGCTTTCAATTCATAGCCGAGAAAGATCTTGGCGTGATGACAGATCATGTGGGGCTTACCCTTTATTATTGAACCTACCAGGTCTTGGAAAATCCAGTAATTATTAGCGAAAGACCGGTAAAGAATATAACCATATTGTTCAGCGACACTAGAGATTGAGCTTTGAACCGCTGTCATATCGCCATTTAGTTGTATTCCGCTAATGATCCGGTGAATGAGAAGGCCTTCAGCTCTCGAAATGCCTTCTTCAAGATAATTGGAGTCACAGTGAGACATCAATGAGTTATAGACACGCAAAATTTTGGCTTTAAGGCGGTCCAGTTCTTCCACTGTCCAATATTCGAATTCTAGGTGTAAGTCTGTTCCGTCATAAAAATCGGTTGTCCTACAAACCAGATCTGTGTCCGCATGGCACATATCCTGGTTACGTTGTTGACAGAAGGCATGCGTTTCATTGCCTACCTGGGCAAATGTTCGGTGCGCCTTTGTAATTACATAGCAGTCGATGTCAGATAGTTCTGAGCCGTTCCCTTCAATAAGGGTGCCTCCAACGAACACAGGATCGTCGTGTTCGATATGAGCGTGCTTCAAAATCACATCAGAATCTAGGATTATCTGGCCATTCAATATCGGAAACTTCACGACTTTCTTCCTTTTAGATAAAGGTTTGCCACTAAGGTGCCGGTTATTACTAATCCTCCCCACAACCTGTAGTAGGTGGAAAAGTGCTCCAATCGCAGAAGGGAAGGGAGCAAGCACAGAGCCACCCCCATAGAACCTGCGAAGACCTCGATAGCAGCGTTATTTCTACCAACTTCAGTTTCATTGGAAGCAAGCGCAATCAGAGAGCCGAAGTGGATCTTGCAAAGCCACGACATAAATCCCATCAAGCCGATGAGGACAAAAAGCAAGGACACGTTTTGAGCCCATGAAACCGCCACGCAACAAAGTCCCAAGAAGACTACCAAGCTCGGCTCAACAACGGTTGTTTTGGGTTGATACCAATACCGCGCGATTAGAATTGAGGCGAATAGCCCACCAATTGGCCAACTTGCGTCGATAATCCCAAGCTCCACGCTACCGTAGCCAAGTTCCTCCAAGACTAGCGGTGTCTGAATCGCATTTGAAAGCTGACCTGTTGGGATTGACATCAAGGACAAGAGAGCGAGCCATAGCATTTTGCGATCGGTGGCAATCGATTTCATGCCAGCAAACATCGAACGGACCCCCGCCCGTTGAACACCTTGTGCCTGAAGATGGTCTGCTTTTACTTGATCAAAATTGAGCAGCAAAATAGCTGCTGAATAAAGAGCAATGTATATCGCAACATAGAACGGGCCGATATGTGGAAGGGCGAAGCCAGCGAGCGCAGACCCAAGTGCAGTACAACATAGGTGAACACTGGTAAGCTGTCCTAAGCGTTGCCCCAACTTATTGTTGGGTGCATTTTTTTGACCAAAGCCAACAAGGCTCCAGCATATGTCATCCGAAAGGCCGTAACCCCTGACGCCACTAGAAATAGTAACACTAGCGAGTGTTTGGCAGTCAAATACTCGGTGCCAAATGCAGCTACTGTAAGTAATATTGCTATGAATAGGTGGCAGGTCTTAACCGTTCTGATTAACTGAAATCGATCAACGATGACGCCTGTAATGGTCCCCAACACGACGATTGTCAGTTGCACTACGAAAAACAGTCGCCCAACAGAGGTGGGATCGTCACTCAACTGAAAACACAGCCAACCAATGAATAGCAGGTAACCCCCGCGACCTAAACCTGAAAGCGCTTCAAGCACAAAGAAGTTACGAATGAACAATTTTTATTCCTATAGAATAGTGTAATCGCCATGCCGAATAGCGGGTGAAAAGCTTGCCGGCCTAGATGCATTTGATACGTCTGGTGTGAGGATACATGCTAGAGCTGCCATGAGAGCCGGTTCGTCGCTTTGTGTTTTTTGTTTGGTTTCGTGGGCAAGTACATCAGCTCTGTTATTTGCTTCACCGAGAAAAACAACTTCTGGCCCGAGACAGATTATCGGCCCTGTATCAACACCTTCATCCACCCAGTGAACCGTCGTGCGAGTTGTGGCGTTTCCATCTTGAATTGCTAGCGAAAGGCCTTGGATGCCAACATACCTCCGCCTTTGATTTTCTAGAGACAGAACACTCAGATCACTTGGGTGAACATTAATAATCCGATTTTGAAAATGCTCTAGAATAGGCCCAATCAAAACTTTCCTGAATGCAAGTACAATCAGATCAATGCGCCCTCCGGTCTCTTCAAATGCTAACAAATCTTCGAGCAGTTCATTGCATTGTTGGGTTCTCAGTTTAGAGGCGGTTTGGTTCTCAAGATCCGGAGCGCCGTCGATTTTCACTTTGAGCACTGGAATGTTATTGTCTTCTGCTAGAGCAGCGGCTGGGGTAAGTTCGCGATCGGTCACAAGAAGTACGAGTTCTACCTCTGGTTCCGTCGCACAAAAGTTAAGCGTCGTAGCAAAATTACCTGGCCCACCACTGGAGAAGGCGACTACCCTAAACATTGAGTAGCTTCTCATACTTTTGGGCTATGATTTCTGCCGCTGTATCAAGAAGTTCAAGAGGGATGAGGTAAGGTGGGTGAAAAATGAGGGACTTTTTTGCTAATCCCGTCGTAGCATGAAGAACCCCGATCTTTGAATCGTCGTCGGATAATAAAGCCCTTGATAGTCTTTTAGCTTGTTCAGCCGTAGGACATGTTAACTTTGCAACATGCCCTCTAGAATAGAAAGACGATCCTTCAAAATAGGATTGTTCTCTTAACATTTTCTCAAGATATTCGCCGGTTTCTCTTGGATGAGCCAGAACCTTAGTTTCTAGCTCGTCTAAAACTCTGTCAGCTATAAAAAAGGCTACTTCATTGTTCAAATAGGTACAGCTATGGGTGCCTGCCTGAAAACTGTCTTCGATGATTGAATCATCGGCAACCCATATAGCAGACAGCGGGACAATTCCGTTGGTTAAGCCTTTACTTATGACAACAATGCTTGGTGATAGGCCTTTTTCGGGATGCACCACGAACGAACCAAATCGATGCATCCCAGTAAAGATTTCATCGGCTATTACGGTACCGCCGGCTTCAAACACTAGCGCTTCCAAAACTTTGAGATATTCAGTTGGTAAATCCAGCATCCCAGAAACATTCTGAATCGGCTCGTACAACAAAACAGGAGTACAAAAATCGTCAGCCGCGACGCCAAATCGTTCGTCGGAAAATAGCGCCTTAGCGCGTTCCGTACAAATCCGCGAAGCCTCTTCGAGAGGTAAGTTAGCGATTTCAGAGAGCAAGCATGGATTGGGTAATCTTACGATTTGCACTGAAGATTCTATTCCAAGTGGGTATCTTCGACTAGCGGATAAATTGCTACAAAACAGGCTTCTGCCGTGATAGGAACCTTCTAATACAAGTATCCTAATGCGGCGATGCTTCGATACAGCGGCCTTGATAGCGAGTTCAATCGCTTGTGCACCACCAAGCTCGAACGCAATTTTCCCTTTCCTGTTAGTCGCTGATGTGAATGCTTCTGAAAGTCGATTAGCAAGTTTGAGACGGCTCTCTGATTCAAATGTCTGAGGTTTGGCAATAATCGGAATCTCGGTTGCTATCTCCGACAACAATGAGCGGTCATAGCCAAGTATTACAGCACCGCTCGCTCCTTGCAGATCTATGAGCTGTCGCGCGTAGGTCTCTATTGTGAAACCTTCAGTTTTTACGGCTGAAAGTGGCTCACCATCTCTATAAACAAAATCACTTTTAAGAACATTCATCTAATTCACATTCAAACTGAAAGACTCGTGGAATATCTGAATAACCGAACATGAGCGTTTCGTTGACCAACGTCACCCAGTCCCATATGCCAAACTGAAATTTCTCGTTTAGCTCATCAAAAACAATGTACGGGTCGATGGTCAAAGCGCGCTCATTGTCCGCAACAAATTTTTGAAATGTTGGGTCCAGGTATTTTTCGACATCATCGAGTAAGAGCGTGTGTTTGGGATAATTGGAGGATATCTTGTCAATCTTCTCAAGGGAGCTCGCTGCTTGTACCTCTTTTCCAACTACCATACTTTCCAAGACTCTAGCTCTAGTTGCATCATCGAAAAGAACGCCCAGCTCTCGAACAAAATCAATTGTTTCATCGGGCGTGTGAATGAAGTTTAGCGTTCCGGTGCGCGCGTTGATCTCGTTTCGAATACAATCCGGCGTTCTGTCTTTCAAAAGACTAGGGCCTTTCAAAGCACTCAATGTCTGAGAAGAATCAAATGTTCCGATCGGACCTTCAAGAATTGCCATCAAAGAGGGACCCGAGCAGAGCAAACTATCAATTAGTCGGTACCTAGCGACATTTGCTGCGTTGAATTCATAACGCCAAAGTTCTCTAACCATCATTCTATCAAAGGTAAATTCCTCTAGCGCAACGACGCGAAACCCTCTTCCTGTTACTGCCTTGATTACCGCCGCCGCCTGCCTAGCAACGAAAGCGTCTGGCTTTATCAGAACATACGTATAGTTTCTGCTTTGCTTGATGACATCCGGAAACGATGACTTAAAGCTTCTCAAGCTTTCCTGAAAGTATGGCTCTTGGCCATATCGATAGTGCTTAGAGGGGGTAGAAGATGGAAAGGTGCGAGCATCCTCGGGAAAACCCAAAAGATAGTCAGAGATTGTACTAATTTTTGCCATGTGCACTCAGCCTGCGTGTTCGGAAGATTGTAACCGCCTAATTAGCAGATCGTATGGATTCTGAAATGTAATCCTATACACTTCGTCCCCGCTAATTCCGACCTTCAACATGTTTCCAAGCTGATTGATTACTGATTGTGAACCACCTGCAACGATCCCATCTTCCTGGTAAAGTAAGCTGTTTTCTGCGTTTTGGCTAACTCGGTGCCCGCCAAAAATCTTAGAGGAAATGCGATCTGTCATAAGAAGGACATTTTCAGCACCAACCAGTTTAACTGTGTTCTTACAAACTTCGATATCTACATGATCACCGTCGAAATTGAGGCACACTTTTAGGGCACCACGCTTTGCATTTGATATCAATGTAGCGGGAATGATCCCCATTGCAGTGCTGAGATCGATACCCGGCTTAAAAATACCTGATTGAAGCTCTAGCTCGGCAGCACGTTTGCTTCGATCCTTGTCAGAGCGCCATGAGTGCACAAAATTCAGTGGCATATCGTTGAACAGATGGTCTGTTATTATTGGACCTGTTTCTGTAGCAAGAGCATAATCACAAATGCGGTCAATCTCTACTGCAACATCCTCTTGGTTCAAATCACCAAAATGCCCAAGAGCCGGCATGACGCCGTTCTCCAAGAGCTTCGCCATTATCCAAAAAGTGTCTTCAGGGTATTCTTCCCCATCAAAAACATCCATCCCAGGTGAAATAACCATATAGAGCAAACCAGATTTACCTAGTTTGGCAATTTGAAGCCATTCAGATTTAGTTGGGTTCCAAGCTCCGGCTTTAGGGGTGCCGCCAACTTTAGCTAAAACAGGTCCTTCTACAGATAATCCTAGAATATTACCAAAGCGGCCTTTCTGGCTACCTTTTGAGAATGTGTATAACAACTCTTCAAGTTCAGTGATCCCGCCTTCAGGTAAACTGAGTGTCAATACAGCTCTGATACCTTCAATTTCCAGAATTTTGTTCATTTTCTTTAGATCAAAATCTTTAGGTCGTCCAAAATCAAATTTTCCAATCCCGTGACAATGAAAATCAACGGGAAGAAGTTTCTTATATAGTAACACAATTCGCTCCACCTTCTACGGCACATCTCAGGGTAGTATCCCAGACATTAATGTCAACCTAAATGATGTTACTTCGGCGAGTTGTAAGCGATATCTAGGGGATAATTCCAGCGTCTTTTGCGCGTTTAATCATATCGAGGGTACTGGTGAGTGTTCCGCCTGCACCAAAGGCTTCGTGTTTTGTCATGTTCTTACTGGCCTGGAAGACGTCCATGCCCTGGGTGATCAGGGTCAGGATCTCTGCTTCATTCATGGCTTTGGTGCGTATGGCTTCGACGATTATGCTCTCAATTAGCATCTGCTGCGCAGCGATCTGTCCGGCAATAGCTTCGATGCTGCGCTCGGCGTCCTTAATCTTGCTCATGGGCTCTTCCGTGCGTCTTGCTTGAAGTTCCAGGGCATAAGTTCGTCGATCCTGCTTGCGGGGTGTCCTTGCGCGATGGCTTCGAGCGTTGCCTTGAGATAGGCAAAGGGCTCGACATTGTTGAGCTTGCAGGTCTCGATGAGCGACGCGATGCGGCCCCATGTTCTACCACCCTCGTCATGTCCTGCGAAGAGCGGGTTTTGCGGTTCAGGGCAATGGGCCGGATGGCGCGCTCGACCACGTTGCTGTCCATCTCGATGGTGCCGTCGTCAAGGAACAGCTTCAGCCCGTCCATGTGCTTTGCAATATAGCTGAGCTTCTCGCCCAGCCGGGATTTTCTGGAGATACGGGAGCGCATGGTTCTGAGCCAGTCTTCAAACGCCTCGACCAGCGGTTTGGTCTTATCCTGCCGTACAGCCAAGCGTTCTGCGGCACTTTTGCCCCTGATCTCGGTTTCAATCTTGTAGAACGCGGCGATCTGTTTGAGCCCTTCAGCCGCAATGGGCGAACCATCCCGGTCATGCACTTCCTTCAGCTTGCGCCGCGCATGGGCCCAGCAATAGGCCAGCTTGACGGGTCCGGAGTTCCGGCCCGGCTTGGTCAGGGCGTTATAGCCGGTATAGCCATCCACCTGCAGCGTGCCGCAAAAGCTCGTCAGGAAGTCTGTCGCATGTTTGCCGCCACGGCCATCGGCGTAGCAGAAGACCACACCGGGTGGGGCAGTGCCCCCAAAAGGGCCGCTCATCCCGGGCGATAGCCCAGAGATAGCCGGTTTTGGTCTTGCCGCGCCCGGGATCAAGCACGGGACAGCGGGTCTCATCCATGAAGAGCTTGTCTGATCTCTTCAGCTCCTTGAGCAGGTGATCCACCACAGGGGCCAGATGGAAGGACATCTTGCCCATCCAACCTGCCAGAGTGGCCCGGTCCAGATGAATGCCGGAACGGGCATAGATCTGACATTGGCGGAACAGCGGGCAATGATCGGCATATTTGGACACGCCCATATAGGCCAGCAGCGCTTCCGTGGGCAGGCCGCCTTCGATCAGATGCCGAGGCGCCGGGGACTGCGTGACACCGCCTTGTTTTTTGGCACAGGCGTATTTGGGGCGCACGGTGACAATCACCCGGAACTGGGCTGGGATGATATCCAGCCGCTCGGTACGGTCTTCTCCGATCCTGATCATATCGCCACAGCCACAGGGGCAGGCAATACTGTCGGGCTCGATCACCTCTTCAATCCGTTCCAGATGATCCGGCAAGTTGCCAAGGTTGCGCTGCGCGCGCTTGCGCTTCTTGCGCGGCTTCGTCATCTCGAGGGTGTCTGACTGTGCCTCGGCTTCAGCCGTGGCGATCTCCAGATCCTCAAACGCCAGTTGCCGCTCGTCTTCTGTCAGCTTCTCAGACCGCTTGCCATAGATCAGCTGGTGCAGCTCTTTGACATAGTGCTCCAGCCGCTATTGCACCGGATCTTGTGCTCCCGATTCATTCTGTCGCACCCGGCTTGCGGGGCCGCCGCGCCGTCACCCGACGCCAGTCCAAGCCCTCGAACAAAGCCTCAAACTGTGCCTTTTTGACAGACGCATGACCCCGTCGCTGATCTTTGGCCAGGCAAACTTGCCCTCTTCAAGCCGCTTGTAGCTCATCACCATCCCGGACCCGTCCCAGAGCAAAACCTTGATGCGGTCCCCGCGTTTGGCACGGAACACGATGATCACACCCGAATGCGGATCAAGTCCCAGTTCGCGCTCCGCCAGAGCCGCCAGGCCGTCATGGCCCTTGCGAAAATCCACTGGCTTGGTGGCAATCACAATCCTCACCGACTGAGAGGGAACAATCATCGACGCTGCGCCAGGTGCCGCGCAACAGCCGCGATCCGCTTCGGCGTCGTGGTCTTGGGCAGCCGAATTGACACTGTGCCAGCAATGATCTCAACACCGTCGTGGGGCGCGCGGGCCGTTTCGGGGGTGACAACAACATCGGCAAAACTTGCGACAGGCCTCAAAGCCTTACGCTTGGCGGCGCTCCGCCACGTGGACAATCGTGTCGCAGACATCCCGTGCCTGTGCGCAACACCCGCCACCGTCGCGCCCGGCTCATACGTCTCTGCGACAATCGCTGCACGCTCTTCAGTAGTCCGCCGTATCGGCTTGCGCCGTCCCAAAACGCCCTCGTCATCAAGCATCTATCAACCTCCAAATAACTGGAGGGCAGAATCCCACATCACGCCACATCGCGATACCATGGGGCACTCGCACCGCTTACGCAGTATCCTTAGCAGTGCGGGACAATGTCGAGCCGCGAGGACCAGTAATGCCTCAACCTGAAACGCTACTTACATATATCAGGGGGCGAGTTTTTTCAGGTGAGGAGCAGATGATAACATTTGCTCTTGAGCGAGCCCGCGTTTCGCGTGGCAACCGAGGCTGGGAGGCTGCTGCCAATCAATGCCTTGATAAACGTGCAGAAGAACTGACACTCGCCGATGCTGCAATATTACTAATTCATATGAGATCGCCATCGAAAATATGGGACGAAAAAGTAGGTGAGTTGTCGGAACATCGGAACGCATTCCTTCGAGGGATGGCTGAAAATGGATACATCACAAATGACGATGTTGCGGTTGCTGCGCAATCTCCGGTTCGTTTTTGTAGAGCCACTTGATCATGATGGCCCTTCAAAGATAGCCGACATCCAGGAGGCAAGGACTAAAGGCGGGTTTGTCCGGATACTGTTGAAGAAGTCGGTGTTTTGGCCGTCTCGATGTTGAGCGAGAAGCGTGCGAGCGCTGCTTCCTTTTAAGTTTGCGCTGTTGCTGGCACCAACTTCGCCAGTTTCCTGAGGTTTTGGGCGGTTGCGGCGAGTTGGAACTGTTCGGTTGCACCTTTGGGTCCTCGCAGTCGCATCATCCGCACACCGATGTATCGTTTCAGGTGGGCAAAGAGCATTTCAACCTTCCGCCTTTGGATGAACGACGTCATGTAGGCATCTGTTTTTCGGATATCGCGAGCGACGTCTCGGGCGGCTTCGTGAACGGACCGCATAAGGCGTCTGCCGTTGTCTTTCGGACAGCATTGCGGCTTCAGAGGGCATGCGTCGCAATCGTGCTTTGAGGCTCGGTATCTGATAAACCCGTCTTTGCTGCCATTGGGCTTTCGCGGTTTTAAGAAGTTCCGCCGATATGTTTGCAAGGCTTTGCCGTTCGGACAAGTATAGCTGTCGGTCGCCGGGTCGTAGACAAAGTCTTCGCGTGAGAATGTGCCGTCAGTTCGTTTTGATTTATCCCAGACCGGAATGTGGGGTTCGATTTGACGTTCCTCCTCCAACCAGCCCAACATCTCGGCTGATCCGTAACCTGTATCACCCACAAGCTTGTCGGGTTTGATGCCAAACCGCTCATGTACACGGTCGGTCATCTCCCTTGCTGCCCGCGCCTCTGCTGGCCGGATCGGAGCCGTCGGTTCGACGTCTACGATGACCGCATTATCCAAATCGACCATATAGTTAGTTGAATAGGCAAAGTAGGCGGCTCCCCCATCAGCCCCAGTCCAACGCGCTGCTGGATCAGCCGGTGAGATGTATTTGGGAACGACCTTGGTCGCTGCACCGAAGGCTACATCATCTAGGGTCTCGAGATATTCATCGACGGCACGGGACGTCAGATCTGCTGGCAATCCGTCTTTGCTTTCAACGCCGCGCGTCTGGTTTGCATTCGCCGGGATTAGGCTGGCATCGACACCAAAGCTATGGCCACCAACCAACCCCTCATCCATGCAACGCTGCAAAACGACCTCGAACATATGCCGGAACAAACCGCTCTCGCGGAAACGGCCATGCCGGTTCTTGGAGAATGTCGAATGGTCCGGCACCGGATCACCCAAATCAAGCTTACAAAACCAGCGATAAGCCAGATTGACATGAACTTCTTCACACAGCCGCCGCTCTGAACGGATGCCCATGCAATATCCAAGAAGTAGCATGCGGATCATCAGTTCGGGATCAATCGAAGGACGGCCATTTGCACTATAGTATGGAGCGAGCAGAGGCCTCACATCCGTCAAATCAAGGAAGCGATCTATTCCACGGACAGGATGATCCTGCGGCACAAATCCTTCGATTGAGAACTCATAGAACAGCGCGCCTTGCGCAACTTGCCTTGGACCCATCATCGCCGAGCCCTCCTCTCTCAAAACGAGTGAATCAGGGATGGACGCGCCAATCAACGGACTTTTTCAACAGTATCTCCGCATAGCTGACACTGAGTTGACGGACGATGAAGGTCCACTTTAGCCAGCCATCAGTCCGGTCCTACTGCCCCCTGCCCCGCCAGGAACTCCGCCAACACAGGACTGGCCGCGCCCTTCGCAGAGCTGAGCAGCTCCGAGCCGGCAAGCAAGGCCTTCGAGAGCCGAACGAGCCCGCCGGTTTCCTCGATGCGGTAGCAGCGGCGCTTTTGCCGCCCCCGCCTGTAGTGGGTTGCGGTGACGATCTGGCAGGTGCTGCCATCGGTGAGGGTCACATGGGTGGCGAGCCTGATCTTGTCGCCCTCCTCGTAGTCCGGCATCGCAGCCCAGTCCCGGCAGCGCTGGCGCCAGTCTTGGGCGTAGCTGTCCGGGTCTTTCAGGTCGGAGAGGATCTCGATCAACCCAAGGGGAGCGCGAGACGCGTTCGGGCCGGCGCTTTCCTCCATATCCTTGTAGCCCCAGCATCCATCATCGTGGCGGGTGAGGAACACGGCTCCGAAGGTGATGGAGCCATCCGCATCGGTCACATAGGTCGCGTCTTCGACCGGCGAGCCATCGATACTTGTGACCTTAGCCGCCGCGTACCAAGTCGAACCCACCTTGCAGGCTTTAACCAGTTCCGTCTTGCGCCTTTCGCTCTCAAAGGTGCAGAGCCGGGCGATTTCCGCTTTCTCATCCGCGTAGGTCTGGACGCGGCGGTCGGTATAGAAGAGCCATCCCATTTCAGAGTCCTTTCTCTCGTTTGGGAAAATTGTTGTCGCCAATGTCCCGACAGGGCCGCAGGTCCGGCAGGGTATTGGCGATGCTTTTTGAGAAAGGGCGCGTTACGCCGCCCTCCGATCATCGAGTTCCATCAGCGCATCGAGCGGCACGCGATAGGGCTGCATGGCGTCGAAATCCTCGCAATTGCCGCAATTCTGCACGATCGCGAAGGTGTCGCAGGCGTCCTTGAGGATAACTCGGAAGGTGCCGCCAAGACCTGAAGGCACCTCGTAAGTTCCACCGATGAGATAATCCGAGGCCCGGCGTTTGAGGCCGCGGATGCTGTGACCATCCGTGGCAAGCCGGACCGTCCCTTGGCCACGGTCGATGAGCACCTGCACGTCATCCAGGATGTCGGTATAGAACTGGCCGGTCAGATCGCGAAACGCCATGCGGCGCTGCGCCATCCAGTCAGTGTCCCGAAACGGGTTCATGCCGTCGGCGAAGGCGAAGGATGGATCGGCCTGTTCGGTGGTGACGATACGGGTGGTCGTGCCATCGATGCCGTTTGAGCGCAGATGCACACCATTGCCGACGATGAGGATCAGGGCGGGTCTGTCCACGGGCCCGTTCCAGTTGGGCAGGAAGGTTTTGCAGGCGCGCGCATGCGCGATTTGCGCCGCAACAGCGGACGCAGAGAACTTGAGAATAGCCATGGGGATGTCTTTCAGTTGGGTGTGGGTGGGTCGACCCGCGCGGGTGGCATGGTCCACGCGCGGGTCGCGTGATGGCTCAGGCCGCTTGCGCGACCTCGCTGTCAGGCTCCGGGGTTTCCGCAGTGGGTGCCGTCTCATCACAGGCGACACCGGCGGTCTGCATCATCGGCGGGCACCAGGCGGCCACGGCAGCGCGCTGCGCGTCCGTGAGCGTGGCGAAGGGCTCTGCGAAGAGCTTGTCGCAGAAGGCGACGATCTCCTTCTTGCTCGACGAGGCCAGCGTCACAGCCTCCTGGGCGAGACCCAGATCCTCGCCGAGGATCTTCAGGAGCCAAGCCTTCTTGAAGCGGTTGAAGAGCGCCGCATTCGGCGTCCAGTGGGCGCGGATGTCGGGCATGATCTCGATCTCGAACGCATGCATCAAGCTGTCGCGCTGGCGGTCCCGCGCGAAGCAGGACTGCGTGGTGCTGGCGGTGGCATAGGCGACGAGCTTGGCCTTCTCCGCTGCATCGAGCGCGCGAAACGCCGCGAACTGATCGGCGGGCGCACGGGTGTCATCGAGCCAGGTCAGATCAAGCGTGTCATGCGCCGCCGCCACCTGCTCGAGCGAGGTCTCGTCGATCTCGTCCATCTTGGCATGGCTGCGATATTCCTTGCGGGCATCGATCTTGATCGCCTGCGTGACGCTCATGCCGCTGGCCAGAACGTCGCTGACCAGCTTGAAGAGCGTCAGATCAAGCGTGGTTTCCGGATGCAGCGCCATCGCGGCGCCAAGGGCCATGGCCCGCTCGGTCTTGAGATCCTCGGCCAGCGAGGCCGGATAAGTGATTTCGCCGGCGTCCGGGGCCTCCTCCCCGGTCGGATTGGCCGAGGAGCCGCGCGCGCCCTCCTCTTTGACGGTGTCTTCCGGGCGGACGAGACCAACATGGAGCGTGATCTGCCCACCCTGCCACGACGCGATCACCCCAGACCGCGCGAGGTCCTCGGCGCTGTAGGCTTCCTGCAGATCGCGCGCTTCCTCTTCCAAGGCGTCCACGCGCTCGTAAAGGGCATTGTAGGCACCGTCCTCGAGTCCCTCATCCTCCATCTCGAGCTGCAATTTCTCGAGTTCGGCGCTGATTTCATCCACGCGCTTTTGCGCAGCCTCATCAGGCTCGATCGGGCCGGGATAGACGCGGCCGTAGTCGGCCATGGTCGCGTAATCATAGCGGACCATCGCATCGGCCCAAGCAAAGCCCAGCCTCATACGGGCGTCCTCGGCGGCTGCACCGAGCTTCTCAAGCAGGATGGTTTCGACCAGCGCTGCATCCTCCAGCACGGAATGCTCTTCCAGAAGGTCAGCCGCGACGGCGCCGCCGCGGGCCTCGTAGTCCGCGCGCACGAAAGCCCCGATATCATCGCTGACCTGCACACCGCGGGATTTGAGCGCCTGACGGACCGTGTAGGCCTGCAGATAGCCGCCGTCTTTTGTGAGCGCCTCGAAGACCTCGCGCTGCGCCTCCTGGCTCGGGTGCTCGGCGAAGGCTTTCATCGTGTCGAGCGTGATCACCTTGCCCCGGGCCGCGGCGCGGATGTCGGGGTGGATAAGGCCATAGCGCAACCGGCCTTTCACGGCCGCCACCGTGGCGCCGAAGGTCTTTGCGATCGTCTCGGGCGTCTGGCCGTCGACCTCCATCATCCGGGCGAAGGCCTCGAACTCGTCGATGGCATTCATCGGTGCCTGGGTGATGTTCTCGGCGAGCGACAGTGCCGTGGTGACGTCGCACTCCTCAGGGACAAGGCGGCAGTCCACCTTGGTTTTCGCCGTGAACCCCTTGCTGGCCTTGTCAGCGATCAGCTCCTTCAGGGCTGCATGGCGCCGGCCACCGGCGAGGACAGCATATTTGCCGTCAAGCTTCTGAACCAGAAGCGGCTGGAGCAGGCCCAGCACAGCGATACTGGCCTTCAGATGGACGATGTTCTCGGGGTCATAGGTTTCCGGCGCGTTGCTGCGCACATTGGCGGGATGCGGGACGAGATCGTCGATAGCGACGGTAAGGGGAGCAAAGCTTGTGGTCATGGGATATCCTTCCAGGAGGGTGAGGTGTGGCCCGCGCGCTTGCGCGTGACCAATCCCCGGCTTCAGGGATCACCACGACAAAAGGCCCACTTTCCCTTTGAGGGGTCGGTGGGCCTTCATTGGCTGAAATGTCAGGTGGGGGTAGCCCCTGCCCTACCAGTCGCGCGCCAGCATGATGGTCAGCACGCGCATGGTGGTGGCAGGATTGTCCGGGGTCTCAGCCCCGTAGCGGAAATCCGAGTCTGCTTCATAGAGATCGATCTTCCAGAACACGGTCTCGCCCCGGATCTCGACCGCCCCGAAATCGTGCCAGCCATCCGGGTCATTCTCGGACTCGAATTTGGCAAACTCACCGGTGGCCGTCACCGCCTCGGCCATGAAGTCGTCACCGGCCTCCATGAGCGAACGGGTGACGTGCATCCGGCCCTGGATGGGCTGCTCGGGCGGGATCCCGAGACAGGCCAGCTTGCGAAACGCGTCGTTCTGCGCCGCGATCACACTCGGATCCGGACGATCTGGCTGGGGTTGAACATTCATGAACATGGGGATCTCCTTTGAGAAGTTGAAACACCCTTCTCAAAGCCTGCTTTTTCTTTTCCGCTTGGCGGAAGGACCGAAGCAGAAGGTGCCCTATCCGAACAGCCCCTTGGGTCGGTAATTTGGGTTGGGGATGGTTTCGATCCAGCCGCCCTGGTCCTTGATGGTCTCGAGCGCTGCCGAGAGCGGATAAGCGCCCTCGGCAGCGCTCCACCAATAGGCACCGCGCTTGAAGGTGATGATCTTGCGGCGGCCGTCGTTGAAGCAGGCCACCCGCAGCGTCTTGGGTTCCTTGCGTGACATGGGCGTCTCCGTTCTCCCTGTGGTCAGGCGGCCGCGGCGCTGCGCCCTGCCCTGCCCGCCTCCGAGCGCGCGATCAGGTAGTCGCAGGCGCGCTGCGCATCAGCCGCGTGCTTGAAGATCGCGCTCTTGTCCGAGCGCAGGACCCGTAACCAGTTGTAGAGGTAGGCGGCATTCATCTCGAGCGTATGGGCCGTGAAGCCGAGCGTCTGACCCAGGAACACCGAGGTCAATTCCGCGACAATCTCCTCGCGCGCGTAGGAGGTGTTGCCAAATTTCGACAGCCCGAAATCGCGGTTCAGCCGATGCGGTGCCTTGGTGGCATGGGCCAGCTCATGCGCCCAGACCCCGTAGAAATTGCGTGGGTTCTGGAACCGCGTGATGGACGGCATGTAGACCTTGTCCACGGGCGGCAAATAGTACGCTTCCGTCCCCGTGAAGACGGTTGTGATGTCGATAGCATCGAAAAACGCCTGCATGTGCGGGATGGGCTCGGACGGCGGATGTTCAGGCACTGACTCCGGGTTTGGATAGAAGCTTTCGGGCAGGCCCTCGATCTGGCAGGCATTGAAGACGCGGTAGGACTTCTGGAAGCGGAAGATGCGGGCTTCCTCGAAGCGATCATCGCTCTCCCCCTGGTCATCCTCGCCGCCGGCGTCTTTCCGGCTTTGACCGTAATATACGACGACAGAGGACTTCTCGCCCTTGCGAACCTTTGCGTCCAAGGCATTGGCCTGCGGCAGCGTCATCCAGAAGGGAGAGCTGTGGCCCGCCATTACGGTTCGCATTGTCAGCAGGAAGTTGTTCACTCCCTGGTAGGGTTCACCGCCCACGCGCAGGGGACGAGAGCTGCCACCTGCGGTCCATGGCTTGCGCCATGGCAGGACGCCGCGCTCGATGATGCGGATGATTTCGTTTGTGATGACCTCGGAGGCATCGAATTTGGGCGTACGGGATCGTGCCATGGATGGCGTCCTTTCGTGTGTTGGTGAGAAGATTGGGGGTCAGGTTGACTGACGGGGCCTCGGATCGTTGACGATCCTCGCGCCGAGCCCTTCGACGATGTCGATGTAGGTGGTCAGCAAGACGGAACTTCCAGGGCCCCAGGGTTCAGGGTCGCCCGATCCGTCCCGCGCCACCCGCGGTAGGTTCGCGAAGGCGATGATATCGGTGACGGGTCGGATATTGATGAACGGGGTCCCTCGTGCGACCGCAAGAGTGGCCAAGGGAAAGCGCTCGATCGGCGCGAAGGTCGAAACGGTGGTCCAACCAAGATGGATGAATGTCCCGTCCTCTCCGCAGATCACATGCGCGTTTGGCAGCGTCGCCGCCTGCCTGAGATAGCCGAGATCACGCAGGACGGTCTCGCGCTCGAGCTGCAGTGCCTGGCCCGTCTGGCCGGTTCGGCGTAGTTCTTTGTGTCGCCACCACGAGGCAGCGGTCGCTCGTAACACGCGCAAGACACCTGTTTGCATGGGAATGCCCTTCATCAGGAACGGCAGACCGGAATCCGGCCCGGACCCATCTGAGGGACCCCAAAGGCCCTCATCCGTCAGTCACAAAACCCGAAGCACACTTTCCCTTTCCCCGACCCCTCTGGGCACACGACAAAACCGAAAAGCCCTGCACACTTGGCGAAGCCATTGATTTTATACAGTAATTCTAGATCGGCACCCAAGATCGGCAGCGTATATCGGCAAAAATGCTGGAAACACCCGCCAGAATCGAACCCTGCTTCTTCGAGGAGCATATTCCTACAGAATTGGCAGACCTTTCGGTCGACATCCAGAGGGAAGCCACCGGGCTGGGACAAGGGCTGCATCCTGACAGCGCAGCCGAGCTTGCTGATCTCGTCCGGGTGATGAACTGCTACTACTCCAACCTGATCGAAGGACACAACACGTGCCCCCGCGACATTGAAAGGGCGCTGGCTGGCGCCGAGCTTGGGGAAGAAACTCGCCCTCTCGCCCTTGGGGCCCGGGCGCACGTCATTGTTCAACGGGCCATCGATGAGATGCATCGCAAGGGCACCCTGCCCCGCCCCACATCTGTCGAATTCCTGACTTGGGTCCATAAGAGCTTCTACGACGAGATGCCTGACGAGTTTCGGGTCATCGAACATCCCGATGGCACACAAGAGCCCATCATTCCGGGACGCATGCGCCAGGATGACGATCGGGAAGTTGCGGTCGGACGCCACCTACCTCCGTCATCATCGCGCGTTGCGGCGTCCATGGACCACTTGCACAAACGGTTTCAGATTGGGGCGCGGTCTTCGAGCGGACGGATCATCGTGATCGCCTCTGCACATCACCGGCTGAACTACATCTAACCTTTCCCGGATGGCAACGGGCGCGTCAGCAGATTGATGTCTCATGCCATGGCACTCACTGCGGGGGTCGGTGGCCAAGGGCTTTGGTCCGTATCGCGTGGGTTGGCCCGCGGGGTGATGGTTCGGCGCGAGTACAAACGGATGATGGATCTGGCCGATGGTCCTCGCCGCGGAGACCGCGATGGACGTGGGAACCTGTCAGAAGTGGCGCTTAAGACGTTCAGTGAATGGTTCCTAAAGGTGACACTTGACCAGATCACCTTCTCAGCAAGATTGTTCGATCTTGGCGGACTGGACCAACGGTATTGTCGTCTGGTTGCAGATACCATCGTTGACAAGCGTGCGCCGGAGCTGATCTAGGCAGTTCTTCGGCATGGCGCACTCGAAACTGGCGACGCGCAGATTGTGCTCAAGACCTCTGAGCGCACAGCACGCAACACGCTGAGCAAACTGACCGCCACCGGATACCTGACTTCCGCCTCGCCGAAGACGCCAGTTCAGTTGGCGTTTCCGTCGGATTATCGAGAGCGCCTCTTTCCAAACCTTTTTGGTGATGGTGACCCGACTGTGTGACTTACGTTAGTTCTCGCTTTGCACTGAAAAGCGCGCCCAACGGGAAAGTGGGCCGATTCCTAAGCAATGAGTTCACAGTTGTGAACCTGTCTTCTGAGCGACGAAACAAGACCCAGTTCTCAGCTGTGAACTTTTCATGCAGCGTCCTTTCTTATAAGGGCCATGATCATGGGTCCACAGGAGAATTCACCGAGCGCAGCCTTTGCAGACAGCGACCGCAAATACCCTCCAGGTGATCGGATGTCGCCGAAGCGTTCCAACATTGCCAAGATGACCACCGATGCCTCTTCCGGGCCCATGTACTGTTTGGCCTCATCCCACGCTGAAGGAGACACACCCATCATAGGTCTTATTACATCGGCAACCCTTACTAGATCATGCCAGTGGCGCACAGGTCGTTCAGCATAAGTTCGGTATTCAGAGCAAGCGGCCAAAACGAGACCGAGGGGTATTCTAGGTAGATTGTTGTCGACTGAGACAGGCTCATCAGTCCTGCCCTCCGCAACCAGTGCTGTCGCCGGATCGGAGACGCTGCCCTCGTCCTGCGCTTTTTTTAAGCGTGGTTCAAAATCATAAGAGTCTTTATTTGAATTCTGATAGTGCTGCTCATTTGTGACTTCATTGATGCTCATATCTCGTGACTGCACTGGTTCCAACAGGTCCCTAATGGCGTTGAGGGCTACGGACAACGCAGATTCGATCTGCTGCAACTCTGCAAAGTCGAGCTTGCGGCGAAGGTCGCGCGCCGTCAGGACGCATAGGTCGGACACCTGGTCCCAGATGGCGCGGTCAGGGCGCATAGAGCGGCCGTAGTCGACGAGACCCGCTAGATCACGGCGCATGAGGCTTACAGTGGATCTAATCCGCTTGTAGCGCTCCTCAGCAGCACGGACAGCCTCTGCGGCTTCGCACACTTCGACGAAGCGTTGGGCGAGGGGGGCCAGATCGAAGCCGAAAGCGATCTTTTCGTCGCCATACCGGCGCGCGTAACGCTTGCCATTGGGACTGTCGCGACGCACGACGAAACCGGTTTGCACCAGGTTCGCCAGATGCCGCCGCATGGTCGAGCAGGGCATGCCGTTCAGGCGCTCACAAATAGCCTTGTTGGACGGATGCACGACAGTTTCACTATGGTTCCCGCCAACGATCGTGGCCTGATGGAAACTGACCAATGCCTGAAGCACGCTCAAATCACGGTCGGACAAGCCGAAGGCGATACGGGCAGCGGCGAGTTCGCGAAGTGCTTCCCATTTGTTGACGCCGGAAGGCGGGAGGTCCTGTTGCGCTGCTGCCTGATAGTGCAGAATGGCAGCATTTATGGGTCGCCTGAAAGGCGTTACGGGGGTGTAGTCCATTTTACATTCACGAAGACAAAGAAATCAGGGTCCGCAAATCACTTAAGACTTGCGAAAAACGGCGTCCGAGACTAACTTGAGAGTGCTAAGAACAAGTCAGGGTCTCGTAGGGCGGTCGCTTTGCGGGACCTTTTCTTTGGCTTTTTCGTGCCTCCTGTTTTTGGTTTCTGCTCTTCCTCAGTCTTCTGAACGCTGCTTCCAGCGTTCGTGAAGTTCTTCAATCAAATCATCGGCTTCAGACTCTACCCAGTCGGCAAACTTACTATTCTGCAACTCGATCGAGATCCCTTTGGCGGTGCGTTTGAGCGTGCCGCCACGTTTGCCCCCAATCCTGAGCGGCTGACAGGATGCCGCAGAAGGGGAGGGGCCTTGGTCGGTTTGACTAACCTTGTGACAACCTTCGACACGGCCTCGAACGCTTGCACAGAGGGGTCGTCGGTCGCAGGTGCGGCATCAATCACCATGGTCACATCGGCCTTGCCATGGGTTTCCTCAGCAAGGCGGATCAGGCTGCCCCGATCCAGACCGCTGTCCGCGATGGCACGGCCCATGGCCTCCCACCGGGGTCGGCCGATGCCGTGTGCCGCACCGATGGCGCGGATGAGGTCTGTACCGACCATGTCGGCGATGGCGATGGCCATGGACACCGAAGATTTGGTCACGGTCAGAATTTCTGCAACCTGTGATTGATTTCCAAAGCCCGACGATACGAGTTCTTGCGCAAAAATCGCCTTTTCAATGAAGGACAAATCGCGGCGCGCCATGTTTTCGGAAATCTGCGCACGCAGGGCGCTGTCATCATCCAGATTGGCGACCAGTGCGCGCACCTTGGCGACCTTGTCGGACTGGCGGATCGCCTCGAGCCGACGGCGACCATAGACGAGCAGATAGCGGTCCGTCTCTGACGGGTGCCGGCGCACAAGAATTGGTACGGTCTGACCATTCGCCTCGATTGCGGCGCGCAGATCATGCACATCCGCCGGATCAAGCCGGTCGGCCATTCGGTCGTCGACGATACTGGCCGGGTCGAGTTCCCAGACATGATGTGAATCGACGGCATCACGGGCCGAGCGCAGGGCGCGGTTGGACGTCATCATAGGGGTTACGGCGCCAGCTTGAGGGGCAGGAGCCGGGCCACCGGCTGCCGCGAGATTGTCGAGCATCGACATCCGTTTTTTCTTGCCACTCGTCATGACCGACCCCACGTTTTCTGAATAATATCAGCGACTTCGTCGTTCAGCGCGTTCAGACTTTCAAGGGCGCGATCGTAGGTCGTGCGGGTAAAGGCGCTCCGCTCGACTTCGTATAGGGTTTGCTTTGTCAGACCTGCATCGGAGATCGCCGTGGATTTGAGCATTGGCGAGTTGAGCACCGCATCGCCATACATGGTGCGCAGAAAGGCGACGATCCGGTTTTGTGGTGCATCCTGAGGTTCATAGCGTGTCAGCGCATAGCGCATCCAGTCGTGGGACATGTCCGCACCGCTTTCGGCGATCACGTCCATCAGATCAGCCGTCATGCGCAGAAATTGCGACATCGACATCACGTCGAGCATTTCCGGATGAATTGTGACCAGCACGCCGGTGGCGGCAGAAAGTGCGGACATGGTGAGAAAGCCCAGTTGCGGCGGGCAGTCGATGACCACAACGTCGTAATCGCCGTCAACCTGCGCCAACGCCTCTTTCACGCGGAAAAAGAACAGGCCTGCGTTGCCTTGTGAAAGAGCACGCGGCGTTTCGTGTTCGAACTCCATCAGTTCCAGATTGCCCGGGATCAGGTCGAGGTTCGGGATATAGGTCTTACGGATGACGGCGCGGATCGGCTCTGGGTCGTCATAGCGGATCGCGTCATAGAGCGTGCCGCCATCTGTCAGATCGAATTCGGGCTGTACGCCATGTAACGCCGTGAATGAGGCCTGCGGATCAAGATCAATGCCCAGGACGCGATAGCCGCGCAAGGCCAGCCGTTGCGCAAGGTGTGCCGAAGTCGTCGTTTTGCCCGAGCCACCCTTGAAGTTCATCACACCGATGACTTGCAGGTGATCGCCGTCACGCCGTCCGGGGATATAGTCTCCATGCTTGCGCGCGGTCTTTTCCAGCAAGACACGCAGGGCCTGAATGTCCTGCGCGGAATACAGGCGACGATTGCCGGCCGTCAGTTCAGGCGAAGGGCCCTTGCCATCAAGGTTGAGTTTGCGCAGGTATGAGTCGTTCACACCAAGAAGCGCTGCCGCCTCGCCGGAGGTGAATTTGCGCATTTCCTTCGTGGCGTCAGGGGGAAACAGGCTCTCGCGTTGCGAATGCAACTGGTTGGCCAGCCACTCTGAATGCTGGCGGATGACCGCGTTCAGGTCCTGATGCACGAAAGTCTTGTTCATCTGCCCTCTCGATCCGCGCTACGCATCTTTGGCGTGTTCACGGTTATTGACGTTTTTTGCCTCGTTTCCGTGACTATTGCCGTAAGAGTCGGATTCGCGCAAGTTTTTTCCACATCTTGTGTGGGCTCACCGTCGAAACACAAGCCCGTTCGCCGTCGTCGTCGAATGCTGATCTTGGCAATTGCGGCAGAATGATATACATATATGACCGTATATCCACTTGGAGGAACGACACCATGCAAGTTGCAAAATGGGGGAATTCGCTCGCGGTCCGGCTGCCTGCCGATCTTGTGCGCGAACTTGGCCTCAAAGAGGGTGACCAAATCGATCTGATAAAGGACGACGGTACTTTGCTTATCCAGCGCCAACCTCGCGCCGATGAAGTCCTGCAAGGGCTTAGGCGGTTTCGCGGAAAGCTATCCAAGGACGCACGCCTGAGCCGCGACGCTGCGCATGAGCGCTGAATTCGCGGATACAAATGTCGTCCTTTACCTTCTTGACGACGGCCCAAAGGCGGATCGGGCGGAAGACATCCTGGGGCAGGGGCCGCGGATCAGTGTGCAGGTCCTGAACGAAGCGATGGTCAATTGCCGGAGGAAAGCCGGCCTCAGTTGGGAGGAGACTGGCGCTTTTCTCGCAGGGGTCCAATCCTTATGTCCAGTCGAGGACCTGTCTGTGCAAACCCATCTTGTGGGCCGAGCTTTGGCAGAAAAATACCAGCTTTCGGTCTATGACGCGATGATTGTGTCGGCCGCTCTTATTGCTGGATGCACGACTTTGTTGAGCGAAGATATGCACGACGGATTGCTGGTCGAAGATCAGTTACGCGTCGTGAATCCATTCACCTGACCAGAAAATGGGCTGCAACCTTGCAATCGTTCCATGAATTGGAAGATTTGCAAGGTTGTGTTTATTGCGCGCACTTCAGCAAGCCCAACTTCTCCGCGCGTTCCAGCAGCATCCTCACGGACGACGGCGGCCAGTTGGCGCGTCCGCGCGGGGTGCGATCGCGCATGGATTCCAGCCGGTCACAGATCGCCTGGAGCGTGATGTCAGGGTCCGCGCCCTTGATGCCAGCGACAATCCCGGGCAGGCGGTTGTCGGTTTCGCGTCGTCCAGCGCGACCAAGCACTTCATTGGGCAGAAACCCGTCGCGCACATAGGCTTTCACTGCGTGCAGAAGGCGGCTTTGCGTCCAGTGGCGGTCGTAGGGCAGGGGGCCATTGATGATCCGCAGCAGGTCTTCCCAGGCCATATCCGGCCGCAAGCGGCGCACATGGGGCACCCAATCTTGTGCCATCTCGTTCAGACGCTCGATGTAACCGTCCTGTCGCGCCAGCCGCACCTTGCGAAGAGCGGCAGGGTCTTTGGCCCGGAGCCCAGGGTTGCCGCCCACGCGGCCCTTTGTGAGTGCGCTGGCAAGCCCAGCCTTGGTCCGTTCACGGATCAGGGCGCGCTCGAACTCGGCCGCGGCCCCCAGCACTTGCAACGTGAACTTGCCCTGCGGGGATCCGGTGTCGATCGGGTCCTGAATGGAACGAAAGAACGCACCCTTGGCCTCCAGACGTTCGATCACCTCCAGCAGATGCGACAGGGATCGCGCGAGGCGGTCGATCCGCACGACCACCAGCGTGTCGCCCTTGCCGATGCGCTCCAACACACGCGCAAGCACCGGCCGCGAACGATTGCCGCCCGAGGCCTGTTCTTCATATATTTCGGCGCAGCCCGCAGATTTCAGGGCCTGCGACTGGGGCAGGGGGGTCTGATCCTCTGTGGATACGCGGGCATAACCTATCAAGGGCATCAAATCATGCTTTTTGCAGTTTTAGGTATCGCCAATAAACGACCGGTTGGGCGCGGGAGCTATAGCCCAGCCGCCTTGGTCAGGTTCACGCGGAACCGGTCACGGCGGCGCTGGTAGCGACGCGTCATTTCCGCCGAGGCGTGACCAAGCTGCTTCTGGACATATCGCTCGTCGACCTCGGCGCTGCTGGCGAGGCCCGCGCGCAGAGAGTGGCCCGAAAACAGGGCGAGGCGGTCCTTTTCCGGCAGATCCGCGCGGATTCCAGCGGCCAGCACGCATCGCTTGATCAGCCGTGCGACATGTTTGTCGCTGAGCCGGGCTTCCAGCGCCGATCTGCCATCGCGCGATGTGCGCGTGAACACCGGCCCGAAGTCGATCCTGGCGAAGTGAAGCCATTGCTCAAGTGCATGCACTGGGCAGGTCTGCTCGCTCGAGCCCCGGCCGATCTCGACCTCGCGCCAACCGGTCTTGGCATTCAGCGTCAGCAGGGCGCCTTTTTCCATGATGTCGATCCAGCCGCCGGAGTCTGGCGTGTCGTCCTTGTGCACGTCGAGGCTAATGATTTCGGATCGGCGCAGGCCGCCGGCATAGCCCAGAAGCAGAATCGCCCGGTCGCGCAGGCCGCGCAGATCATAGGGCAGGGTGGCCACCATGGCGAGGATATCATCGCGCAGGATGGCCTCTTTCTGAACGGGTGGTCTTGCATGCTTGCGTTTGATCCCGGCCAGCACGGTGGCAATGTGGCGGTTCTTGCGATCAAGGCTGAAGCCCCGTTGCGCGTAGTTCCAGGCGAGACCGGAGAGGCGGCGTTCGATGGTGCTGACCGCCAACGGGCGGCCCGACGAACGGGCAGGGAGGGGCGTGAAGATGACGCCAGGTCGGCAAGATAGAGCCCGATCATCTCCGGCGAGGGAGGCAGGGGGTCAGCACCCTTCATCCGGCACCAGCGTGTAAAATGCGCCCAGTCCTTGGCGTAGGCCTTCAACGTGTTCTCGGACGCTGCTTGTTTGGCGTAGTCTCGGGCTCTCTCGACCAGTCGATCAAGCGTACCAGAACCGGCAACAGAGCTGGGGAGAGTAATCGGATCTCTTGTGTCATTCATGATGGTGACCTATATGTTGGTCAGAGTGAAAAGGAAGACGCCCATGCAGATCGCCATTGCAGAAGCCAAGGCCCAGTTTGCCGAGTTGATCCGTCGCGCGGAGGCGGGGAGGCCATTGAGCTGACCCGCTACGGGCGTCCCGTCGCGCGGATTGTGGCGGCGGGCCGCCCCGTCGGGCGGCCGTTGATTGGCGCCCTGGAGGGTAAGTTCGCGCTGCCGGAAGACATGTTTGAAGGCGACGAGGAGATTGCCGAGATGTTCGCGCAGAGCGCCGGGCGTTAAGTGCGGGTTCTGCTCGACACTCATGTGCTGCTCTGGGCAGTCCTGAACGATCCGCGCCTCACGGCAGAGCAGGCGCGGGCGATCTCCGAAGGTGACGTTTATCTGTCGGCGGCGAGTGTCTGGGAAATCGGGATCAAGTGCGCCATCGGCAAGCTCGACGTGCCGGACGATCTGTTCGAGATCGCGGTCGACGCGGGTTGCCGGCCATTGCCGATCTCCTGGACCCATGCGGAAGCCGCGGCAGCGTTGCCGTTGTATCACACCGATCCATTCGACCGGATGCTGGTCGCGCAGGCACGGTGCGAGGGGTTGCGCCTTGCCAGCTCCGACACGAAGCTCGGGGCCTATGAGGTCGATCTCGTCGGCTGACGGCCCCAGTCTCAGAAACCCCGACTCAGCCAGTCTCACGAATTCCGGCTCAGAACCTGTCCGTCTCATAGCCCGTGACCGCGTCAAGACGAGTCCAGAGATTGAGCTAAGGCCTTGTCCATGAATGAAACAAGAACTTGCGCGGCGAGAGGGCCGATTTCGGGCGAGTCCGATGATGAAATATGAACTTTGAGCCATCTCACGCATCATATATTGTTACGTCCGATAAGGCAAACTTAGTGGACATAAATAGGAATGGCAAGGTGGGGCGGTTTCGCCATAATTGTGTAGCGTAAAGCGCCGTCGCGCGCTATGCTCTGTACCATGAACAACTCTTTACAATCAGCGTGCGCCGCCCCGGACACAATACCCCTGATGCCGGCCTGGATCACTGCGGGATGCGCAGAAACTCTTGAGGATGTGGCGTTTTTGTCCGGGGCGGCGCTCTCCCACCTGCAACTTGTGGCAAGGCGGGCGTGTGTCCCTCATGCCTTGATGCGTGACCGCCTTGCCCTGCGATCGGCGGCGGCTTGTGTGGCGTTCTCGGGACGGCCCGAACGAGCGGCGGCGTTGCGTGACGCGGTGCACCTGCTGCGGCCCGGTGATCTGCCCGGGCCAGCTGGAGAGACTTATCTGTCTTGGCGGCGCGCGGTAGAGCGACCGGTATCGGTCAAGGCACTGGGCCGGGCCCTGCCGATGACTCCGGTCGGGAAGATCGCGGGCTGGATTGATGCTGGTCGCGGTGAGCCGGTGAACCGCGCTGCGACGGTGCTGGCGGCGGTTTTGACGGAGGCGCCGCGTGCCGACGTATCGGCGCTCGTTCTGGCAGATGCCACCCTGGCTCATACGCTCGGTTGGGATCACCTGGTGCCGCTCTTGGCTGGCGGGTTGAAACGGGCCGACCTGCGAATGCACGGGGAAGACCTGCGCCTGGCCTGTCACCGCGCGCTTGTTTCGGCGGCTATCGAGGCCGTGCGGCTGGCTGCGGACCTGACACGTCGGGTCGCGCATTTGAAAGCGGTCGCGCCAAAACTCCGGGCAAAGGCGGCGGGGAAGCCGTCGAGATGTTTCTGAGCCACGACGCCGTAGCCCCCTCGGCCTTGCCCATGCCGGATCGTGCCGCACGTCGGCTCTGCGACCGACTGGTCGACCTTGGTGCCGTCCGGGAACTGACCGGCCGGGACACCTTCCGGCTCTACGGGATCTGAGCGATGGCCAGGGGCGGTTCTGAGTCAGAGCTCGATCGCGAGCTGACCGATTTGCCGCCCGAGCTGCGTTGGCGCGAATGGATGCGGCGGATCGAGGCGGTGCTGTTCGCGTCCGCATCGCCAGTGCCACGCGAGGCTCTTGCCCGCATAATAGGGCAGGGGGCCTCGGTCGATCTGCTGGTCGAGGATCTCGTCGCCGATCTGGAGGGGCGCGCCTTCGAACTGGCCCAGGTGGCGGGCGGCTGGATGTTTCGGACGCGGACCGCCTATGGGCCCGCGATCCGAGCCGCGGCGGATGTCGGCGATCAGTTGCTCGACCTGAACGAGTTTGACGTCGCTGTGCTTGCGGCGATTGCCTATCATCAGCCGATCACCCGCGACGGGCTGAAAGATATCTTCGGGAAGGAGATCAGCCGTGACCTGATGGGTCGGCTGCATGCGCACGGGCTGATCGGCACCGGGCCACGCTCTCCCCGGCGTGGCGCGCCCTATACATTCGTCACCACCGGGCAATTCCTTGCTGCCTTCGATCTGGAGAGCCTCAGGGATTTACCAGACCGCGAACAACTGGACGATGCGGGGCTGACGGAGTGATCGCTGGATCTTCAGCTAATGAGCAAATGGCAGACCATCTAATGAACAAATGGCCGGGTGCGTAATAGACAAATGACGGTACTTCTATTACACAGACCGCAGGCGGCTTTTCAGCGGGGCTGGCGCACACTGAATAAAGGAAGACGGCAGGTCCATGACTGAGACAGAGGTATACCTCCCGAGACACCTCGTTGTCGAACTGGAAGAAGCCATAGCGTCAGCGCGCGTGGTGAACCTCATTGGACCTAGACAGGTTGGCAAGACAACCCTTGTCAGGGATTTGTTCGGCCATGGCCGCTTCATCACATTAGATGACGCTGCAGTCCTGTCGGCCATTGAGGCGGACCCAGAAGGGCAACTGGCCAGCCTAATGCAGGACCTAGATCAGGCTCCGCTCATTATCGACGAGGCTCAACGGTCCAAGAAGTTGGCGCTTGCGATCAAGCGGGTGGTCGATACGGACCGACGTAAGGGCCAGTTTGTTCTCACCGGCTCCTCCAACATATTTACAACCACTGACGTGGCTGACTCGCTGGCAGGCAGGATGCGCACGCTGAAACTTTGGCCCTTGTCGGTGGCAGAGGTCAAAAGCGGACCAATTAGCCACTTGGTGGACTGGGCAATGCAAAAAGACCCGAACCTCGGTCAGATATCCGATCCCGAACCACTTTTACGCAGCGACTACATCGATCTGATTTTGGCAGGCGGGTTTCCAGAAACAAGAGCACTGCCTATGCGCTCACGACAACGCGGATATCGCGGCTACATTGATGCCGTGGTCGAACGGGACGTGGCCGACATAACGCCAGTTCGAAAGCCGGATGCCTTGCGGATTCTGATTGACCAGATGGCTGCACGCTCTGCACAGGAAATCAATACCTCGGAACTCGCCAAACTGACAAAGCTGCAACGTGTGACTGTCGATCAGTACCTTGATATCCTTGTTCGTCTATCGATGCTCACAAAACTCGGTGCCTGGACGTCAGGTGAAAGCAGACGCGAGATCAAACAGCCCAAGTATCATTTTGTGGATTCCGGGATCGCCTGTGCGTTGCGCCGTTTCACTGACGCGACATTTGCGATAGACCATACACCGCAGGCTTTAGGCGGGCTATTCGAGAGCTTTGTCGCAGGTGAACTGCAACGCGCACTGCCAATGCAGGAATCCGATTATCGGCTTTATCACTGGCGCAGTTCTGAACAGCGCGAGATAGATATTTTGATCGACGGAGGCAATCATCTCATCTGCATCGAAGTGAAATCATCTGCCTCCGTAAGCAACGACGATTTCAAGCGCCTGAAGTGGTTCTCAAAAGAGGGACCGGGGCGGACAAAGACTTGCACAGGTATCGTGTTCTATCTGGGTCGGGAAAAACTGTCGTTCGGCAACGGAAATTACGCGCTGCCCGTCAGCACCCTTTGGAGCGAGGTGACGCTTTAGCGTTAGGTGACTCGGGGGGCGGTTACAGCATCAGTCCCTTCGGCGTTGAGTTTCAATGTGAGGGCTGTCCGACGACGTCCCCTCTATGCGTTTTTAAGCCAGCTGTCACTGTACCCTAATTAGTCAGAATCCGTGCAGAATTTATCCTGCAATATCAACGACGATTTGTACCCCTAATTTTCGTACTGTACCGTTAATTGCAATATTGTACCCCTAATTATCAGACGGTCGAATCTGTGGACAATTTTCTTCTTCATTGCCACACGCTGACGGATCCGGCCTTTCTATGAGGCACAAATCGTTGAGTTCCAGCCTGCAACACAGCCTGTGGGTATATTGAAATTAGGGGTACAAAAACGCTGCAAAATGCTCCGAATCCGCAGAATCTGATTTATTAGGGTACAGTGACAACTGTGCCAGCAGATCGGGAACTTGATATTCGTCGCGCGATTGGGAGGGTGCCTGATGCTGATCGAGTTTGTGAATGAGCCGTGTCTTCCCGAGCCAACTGCAAACGGCGATGAACTCATCTTTGATCGGTAGCCCGAGGTCGAGGCGTTTGACCCGGTCAGCGATCGCCTTTGGATCGGCATCTCGACCGAATTCCGCCAATACCTCTTGTATCAACCTGTCATCATCATCTGCCATCTGGCTTGACCTGCTCATTTGGGCACGCTGTTCACGACGCGAAAGTGCTAGGCGCAAGGTTTCTTGCGCCTAAGAGAAATTCTTGCGTCTAGACTTGATACTTGCGTCTATAAGAACCATAGTTGCGTGTAAAGTCTAGGCGCAAGAAAGATGGCGATGGCCAACAGAGTCCCCGAAGATGCTCGCAAGGAGCTACTCAATATCGTAGCTGGTCATCCCGATGGCATCGCCACTCCGGATATCGCTGAACAGCTGTCCGACGATGTTCCTCGTCGGACACTGCAATACCGTCTGCAGCAACTAGTCGGCAGCGGAAGATTGGAGATGGAGGGCAGCGGTCGATGGGCGCGCTACCGCATTGCGAAAGGTGATGGGGCCGCTGCTGGCAAGCAAAGCGATCAGGACCTGGACTACAGCGACCTCATTTTGTTGTCAGATCACGCAAGGGCGATCCGCGACTACGTTCAAAAACCAGTCGCGGCGCGAAAACCCGTGGGATATAACCGAGATTTCCTCGAGCAATATCAGCCCAACACCACGTTCTATCTCGAAGAAGAAGACAGGGTACGTCTTGAACGTCTTGGTAAACCGCAAACAGCCACGCAGCCGGCTGGCACTTATGCCAAGCTCATTCTCAATCGACTGCTGATTGATCTTGCATGGAACTCAAGCCGTCTGGAAGGCAACACGTACTCTCTTCTCGATACCAAGCGTTTGATCGAATTCGGAGAGGAAGCGACCGGGCGAGATCACATCGAGGCGCAAATGATCCTCAACCACAAAGATGCGATTGAGTTTCTGGTGGGTTCCATCGACGAGATCGACTTCAACACCTACACCTTTCTGAACCTGCACGCCCTTCTGTCGAACAACCTGCTGGCGGATTCGACCGCCGCTGGACGCCTTCGCTACATCGCGGTGGGTATCGAGAGATCAGCGTTCCATCCGCTCGAGGTGCCACAGCTGATCGACGAGTGCTTCAACACGCTTCTGTCCAAAGCTGCCGCGATTGAAAACCCTTTCGAACAGGCGTTCTTCGTGATGGTGCATATCCCCTATCTGCAGCCTTTCGACGATGTAAACAAACGTGTTTCACGTCTGGCAGCTAACATACCTCTTATCCGAAGCAATCTGGCACCATTCTCATTCACCGACGTTCCTCAGCGCGCTTATACCGAAGCCATTCTGGGGGTATATGAACTCAACGAGATCGCGCTTCTAAAAGATGTTTTTCAATGGGCCTATGAACGATCCGCGACCCAATACGCAGCAGTCAGGCAGTCTCTGGGCGAACCTGATCCTTTCCGCCTGAAATACCGCACAGAACTGCGCGATGCTGTCGGACACATCATACGCTCCAAGATCGGACGAAGAGAAGTGGCCGACGAAATCTCACGATTATCTGCAAAATCTGTCCGAGCAGAGGATCGGGCCGCGTTTGCTAACGTCGTCGAAGAAGAACTTCTCAGCCTCCACGCTGGCAACTTCGCGCGTTTTCAGGTGCGCCCATCGGAGTTCTCTGCGTGGCAAGAAAAATGGACTGATATGTGAGCGAACCAAAGTATCCAACCGTAGATGCCGACGACTTCGCCCGCAGGTTTTCGATGCGGTCCGGGGGCCTCATGTGGCTCCTTGGTGCGGGCACCTCTGCCTCTGCCGGCATCCCAACGGCTTGGGACATGATCTGGGAATTCAAACAGCAACTCTATGTGAGTCAAAGGCGCGTCTCTTTGCAAACCGTCGCCGATCTTTCCAACCCAGCGGTCCGGAGCCGGCTACAGGACTTTGTCACCAGCCAAGAATCTTTTCCTGGACTGGACACTCCGGAAGAATACGCCGCCCTGTTCGAAGCGGTCTATCCAAGTGAGGCTGACCGGCGGACATACATCGACGCAAAAATCAGCGGTGCCAAACCATCATACGGACATGTAGCACTGGCGGCCCTGATGAAAGCCGGACATACCAAACTTGTCTGGTCGACAAACTTCGATCCGCTCGTCGTCGATGGGTGTGCAAGGGTGTTTGGAGGAACAGGCAATCTGACCACCGTTGCCCTCGATGCACCAGACTTGGGGCGGCAGACAATCAATAGCGAACGTTGGCCCGCAGAAATAAAGCTCCACGGTGACTTTCGCTCTCGACGTCTCAAGAACACTGGCGACGAGCTTCGCCAACAGGACGCAACCTTGCGTGACCTTCTCGTTGGTGCCTGCACACGCTCCGGAATGCTCATTGCTGGATATAGTGGCCGGGATGACTCGATCATGAGTGCCTTGGAGGAGGCTCTGGAGCACGTGTCGCCGTTCCCGGGTGGTCTTTTCTGGCTTCATCGTGGTGCGGATGCTCCCTTGGACCGGGTCTGTAGTTTTCTCGAGGAGGCTGCGGAAAAAGGTGTCGATGGCGGCCTTGTTCGGATTGAGAACTTTGACGAGGCCTTACGCGACCTCATTCGTCTTGTTCCAAATCTGGATACCGCTCAACTTGATGAGTTCGCATCAGAGCGTGCTGTTGTGTCATCGCCACCGCGCATCACGGGCAACCGCGGGTACCCAGTCGTTCGATTGAATGGCTTGGAAGTGACGTCAGTACCAACAATCTGTAGGCGCGTTGAGTGTGATATCGGAGGATTCAAAGAGGTCTTGGAGGCCATCAGCGCAGCTGAAGTTGATGTCCTTGCGACCCGTTCTGCCAAAGGTGTGCTTGCATTTGGAGCAGACAGCGATGTGCGTGCGGCTCTCTCTGGTGTGTCCATCACAGAATTCGATCTACACGAAATTGAAACACGTCGCCTCCGTTACGATAGCCAAGAGCGCGGGCTGCTGAAACAAGCGCTTTCTGCGGCTCTTGCCAGAGAACATGGCCTTTCGCTGAAGCGCCGTCGTAGTGTCGATTATCTCTCGCCTACCGATCCAGCCGACCCAAAATGGGCGCCACTCAAACGCATTGTCGGCAACTTGTCAGGCAGCGTTCCGAGACAAACGGATCTGACATGGCGGGAAGGAATCGCTGTGCGGCTCGAATGGGCAAACGACAAATTGTGGCTGGCTTTTGAGCCTCGGACCCTCATTGATGGCGTTGTGGAAGAAAACCGTGCTGCAGCAACGGATTTTTCTCGTGAGCGCAGCGTCAAACGTTACAATCGACAGCTCAACGATCTCATCTCGTTCTGGAGTGATCTGCTCACTGCCGACGGCAAGGAAATGAGAGCCCTCAATGTCAGCACGGGTGTTGACGCTGCTTTTTGCCTTGGAACAACAACAGCATTCTCAAGGCGGTCGCGGCCATGACAAGTCAGATCTCCCCTCATCTTTGGTATCCTGAACCTCAACTTTCTTTCCATCCAGACCATGCCGGTGATGTGGATATTCATCCTCTCAGGGGTCTGCTGCGCTACGGACCCTATTCGGCTGGCCTTGTTCCCGATCCCATCCGTGTTGCTACGATTTCTCCGTTTGGAGAGAGCAGGCAATTGTACGGTTTCATGAAGGAACTCAACAGCGAGTTCAAAGCTACCGAACGACGTGACTACCTGCCCACTTGGCCGGGATTTCGCAGCGTCTTCAATTTGAACATGCGGGCCGCCGGAAAGAATTGTCATATCGAGCTCGATGATCGGCTTGGACGAGAAATGGCAGATTCCAGCGCTCCGCACATCGTCCTTTCTTCGCGGCTCACCCGGGCAGTGCAGACGCTGGACGCTATGCGAGAGCAGTTTGACGTCATTTTCATTTACGTCCCTCAATCATGGTCCAGGGGTTCGTGGGTGGTGAAGGCGAAGACTTCGATCTTCATGATCACTTGAAGGCCGCGAGCGCGACCCGTCATTTGCCGATTCAGCTGGTTCGAGAGGATCGAGCGCTTGCCTATCCCCACAAGGCCAGTGTGATGTGGCGCATCGGTTTGGCGCTGTACGCCAAGGCGGGTGGTGTTCCCTGGAAACTCGCAGATTCCGATCCTGAAACAGCCTATGTCGGCATTTCTTACGCGGTACGTCCGGTCGAGTCCGATCGACCGCGCTTCGTGACCTGTTGCAGCCAGGTGTTCGACGGCGACGGCGCAGGTCTCGAATTCGTTGCCTACGACGCCAACGAAGTTGAAGTGCATCGGGACAACCCATTCTTGTCTCGCAATGAGATGTTTCGAGTGATGACGCGTTCGCTGGATCTTTATAGGCGCAGGCATGCTGGACGAACGCCCCGGCGGGTCATTGTACACAAATCAACAGAGTTCAAACCGGACGAAGTCGATGGCTGTATGGAAGCTCTACACCTGTGCGAAGCCGTTGACTTGGTTCAAATTGTCGAAGACGTAGCTTGGCGGGGGCAAGAATTGATAGACCTAAGGGCGGAAATCAAAAAGGCACACCTGCTGCGTTTCCAGTAGAAAGGGGCTCATTGCTTAGTCTAGGTCCACGAGAATGCCTTCTGTGGATGCACGGCAATGTCGGCGGCATCAACGACCGCGATGCATATTTTCAGGGCGCGCGAAGTACTCCTCGACCAATCAAATTAGTGCGGCACGCAGGGCACGGACCGTGGGACGATACGGCACGATCTGCCTTGGCGCTTTCAAAAATGAACTGGAACAACGACGCGCTCTACGACCAGCTACCGGTGACCATGAGCTACGCAAAGGTGCTGGCTAGGGTCGTCAAACGCATGTCAGGTCTGGGCACGACACCATACCAGTTTCGGTTTTTTATGTAGGCCTGCAAAATTGAGCGCGAAAACGTCATGATCACCTCATTTGCCGAGTTTCTAGAGCAGCTTCAGGACAGAGAAGCAAAGGTTCTTGCTGGAGAAGCGGTGAAGCACGCTCCAACGATCGGCGATATGTATGAAGGATTGACCCGTGAACTTATCGAGCGAGCAATTCCAAGAGAACTCAATCTTCAGCTCGTCGATGGTTTTGTGCATGGTGTAGATGGAAAATACAGCCACCAAACCGACGCGATGTTGGTAAAGGGCACCAGAGGTCGAAAAATTCCGAAGACCGAAATGTGGGAATGGCCGATCGAGGATGTGCTAGCCGTTTTTGAAGTGAAGAAAAACCTCTATGCTAAGGACCTTGCAGATGGCATCGAAAAGATGCGTACCATCTCAATTCAGCAAAAGGCTTTCTTGGGTTCAGAAAACAGACCAGTTCAAATGGGTCCTTCTAACCGAGCGTTTGCTAGACTGCTCAGTCGATTTCCGGAACATGGCGAACTCGCGGATCTCGGATCGACGAGCGGCGAAATTTTAAGAACGATAGCCCATGAACAACTCGCGCCGGTCAGGGTTCTATTTGGCTACAATGGCTATGGTGACGAGCACGGTTTGAGAGCGGCATTTCTTGACGCCCTTGAGAGTGTACCTGACGGCATTGCAGGTCTCGCGGTGCTCCCAAACCTGATCGTCTGCCGCAAGAACGCAATCGTGAAGTTGAACGGGCATCCGTACATCGCACCGGACTTGGAGAACGGTGAGTGGCATATCTTTGGCTCTACACGAGAAGCTCCCATGGTGGTTTTGCTCGAATTGCTGTGGACCCGGTTGAGCAACGAGTTTCAGGCACAGTTTCCTGTCGACGACACGTTGTAAATGGAAGCGATTGCACCGCTTCTGAGTGGAAAAGCGATCATTGACGGACAGAGGCGTGGTTGGATGTTTTACGCCAAAAATTTGAGCAAGAAGCAGCTTTCCAATGTTGAGGTAGAACACTGGGCACCATTGGAGGTTTCACTCGAAGAGAATGTCGTCTTCACAATGGCGATGAACCATGGAGGCCTTGATCTTGACGATGCCGATCTTTTGGAAGCGGCCGATAGCTACGGACTGAAGCTGGGCGATTTTGCAGATCGATTGGTCGCAGCTCGGCTGTTTTCGTGGAGGTCGACCCGGCTAGCCCACCCGATTGTCGACACCATTCATCAAGCAATTACGCCTGATGGCAGGTTTTGGCTGTCCTCTAACAATGAACTGATGCAGCTTTGGATCTCTGAGAATTTCAGCTAGTGGCAGTCAGGTTGCCGACCCGGAGTTTCTGTTTGCTTGCGGTAACTTCAGGATCGCAATTGTGGGATGTTAGATTGGTGGCGGTCCATAGTCTAAGTTCGCATCAAATTCGGCGGCGGCTTTTGCCCAGGCATTCTTTGCCCTGGTACGAATTACGTAGTCGGGGCCGTCGAGGACTTCCGGTTTGTGATACGCGCTCCTATTCATAAGCCGTCGTCGGCAGCCTTCGACGACAGCTTCTGCTGTTTCTCTTTGTTCCAACACAGTGCTGAATTCCGCGTCTTCGTGTGCGCGCATTCTTTCAGCATAGCGAAGATAGCGAGGTAGCGTCTGTCCGACGGGCCAGTAAATTACTGGCAATCGAACTATCAGTTGATCCGTCGTTCTGTGTAGCAGAAGAGTGCTTGCATCTACAAGGCGACCCTGCGACTCGACCCAGTAGTGAGAGGCGGTTCCGGGTTCGTTGGATCCCCCAAAGCCATGGAAGGCAGCAGATTTACCATCGCGAGCCGGTACGAAAATCGCGAAATCTCCACCCACCACTGTCGCTCCGAAGTCTCGTTCTCTCAACAGATGGGCCAGCGCATACGCGCCGTACATGCAGCGCTGGCCTGCGTTTTCAGGAAGTCTTTTTGCAACTCGCGATTTGTAGCCAGTGCAAGCTTGACCGATATTTTTCTGTGATCCAAACGAGTCTACCTCTTGGCGCCGTGGTCTAATATGTCCCTCAAGACAGACATAGGGCACAGTGATTGCGCTCTAATCGCAAAGCCGTGCCCTAAGTCGTTTCAAAGCGACCCGATCCTCCGCTGCCATCGCAAAATACCGCGCAGGGTAGTCCGGAGAATAGGTGCGACTAACTCGCCCTTCACCGATTTCATCCAGAACCAACGCTACGGCCGGATTGAAACGCCTCAGAGTCAGTCCGCTCCGTTGGTGTAGTTCGGAAATGTCCACGGCCCCGTCCCCTTCAAGAACAAGGTCGATGAGAGCGACGGCGTCGTGGTGTGGGTTCGACTTCATCACGATTGGATCAAAGACCTGGAACAAGTCTTCGGTGGCTCGAATGCGCGGAAGCTTTGGACCGATCGCGTGGGAAAGCTCGACGCAACCTTCCATTTCAAGTTCGGCTAGCGCCTCTTCCAACGCCTTAATTTCAATGGCTTCGAAGGCGGCAAGAAGATCGTCCTCGTCAACGTGTTCTGGCAGACCGTTCTCAGAACCATTGCAAATCCAGCGACCAATTGATGTCGCCAAGACGCTGAGCTCTCCGATTGTCATCATTTCAGACGATGGTTCAATCACGTGCTCAATTTCCTGAGAATTACGTTCGGTGCCGGACAAATTCACGTCAGCGATCCAGTCGTCCAGCACCGCAACTACGAGCTGACAGAGCCGGGCGAAATCTCGTACGTCGTTACCAAGAAGTTGGACCGTTTCCCCCAACTTTGCATTCCGAGTGTTCTCGGCAAACTTGGCGTCGACCACTCCGAGGTTATGTCCGATGATATGCCGTTTCTGAATATTGAGATCGAGCGCTTCCCGCTCAGGATCGGACAACCCCTGAAACGGGTCCAGGTCAAATTCGGCATACCGCTTCTGAGCTTTCTCCACATTTTGGAAGTCGTTTCGGACTGTTTTGGCTGAGGAAGCACGTTCGGGATCCGTAGAGACCTTGTGCAGATACACGACCTTCTGAACCGCTTCGAACGCGGTCAAGACGTCCTCATGCGCGTTTCCAAGAAGCCGGTAGGCTAGCTCGCTCTGTTTTTCTCCCATCTCTTCCGCGATCGAGACCTGCCTCAACACCAACTCCACCTCTCGCGCGAAGTGCAGTGCAACGTTCGGAGCGCCACAGTCGGGGCAGTAGAGGGCGATGGCGTAAACACCGTAGTCACGACCACAGCAATCACAGACCAATAGCCGCATCAGATCCCGTCTGCCGAACTGCGGCTTTAGCCGTCGGTTGCCCGCACCCGGTTTGTAAGTGATGCCGCCGCGGCTCTTGTTCGCAATTCCCTTGAGCATCCCCGAAAAGGCTTCCTCAACGTCCTTCATCGCAGCGTGTTTGACTATCTTGATGGCCGCCTCTGCGTCCTTTGGATGCGTGAATTCGTCATCCTCACCTGCGGTGCCGCTATAGGGACAGATAGTTTTCGAAGAACCTGGTTCCTGTCTCATCCGTACGCGCTTAGTTTCGTCGTCGGAAATCTCTGCAACCCTTTCGCCGAGAACGAAGTGCCTCGGATGTGCATCCTCGTTTGGAGAGTATCGATAGACTCGACCCTCGGGTGTTCGCGGCAGCGGGATAGACAGCTGCATCTTGGACCGGGTGCCTCCGGTCTGATATCTTTTGAGGCTCCTCATCTTCACCGAACCATCCCTTCCGCTTTCATGTGATAGCCTCTCGAGAGCTTCGCTTTCACGAGGTCTGAAAGTGCAGATTCAGCTTCCCGCTCGTTTGCATACCAGTCGAGTCGGCACCGTCCTCGGGTTCGGCGTCGGCCCCATTGCCGTTCGACACCGACCTGGCCGAAGAGGCTCTGTGTCAGTTGGACGGAATAGAACCTGTCCATGTTCACGTCTGGATCGACGCGGGTCATATCAACTCTCATCGATCTCCACCTCGGACATCGCTATGTACCTGCGATCAACACATTCGAGTCTTGGGTTTTCCTGGTCGAGGCCCCAGCGACGTTTCGTGTAGAACTCGAGCGCTTTGCGGACGCGGATCTCCAGGCTTTCGTCCTCGAATCCGAACTCGATCCGAACGACCCGTTTCTGATCGGGAGCCAGGTTGCGATGCGGCCGCAATTGGAGGACGGCCCAAGTGAACCAATCATCATCCCTCGGCACGTCATCGGCAGTGCGGCGTTCGTCGAAGGACTGGGACGGATCAATCCGAGACGGGATAAAGTCGCGAAAACTCTGTCGGGCATAGCACCACGCTCGCAGGTGAAGACGTACGCCATCTGACGCAAAACGGAGCGGTGCAATCCACCGAACCTCCGGCTCCGGCTCACGCATAGATTGGTAAACGATCTTGATCGTTTCGCCAGCAAGCAAAGCGCGATAGAGCGGCCGAAAAGCACGAACGTTCTGCGTTCGCTGAAGGTCTGGCAATACGTCGTAGACAGCACGCTTCTTTCCAAGCAGCAGCTCTTCGAGTTCGTCCGTCGTTGCCCGCCCGGTAAGCCGCGAGAACCGCTCTGTCGTTTGGTACTTCTTTGTTGAGGCGTCATACTTCAACGCCTCGGGTTTGGCGGCCCGCAAATAGGTTCTAAAGTCCAGCGCGGCCTGCGGGTTCGAGATTCGGAATCGCTCAATGAGCGATCCGCGCGTCGCCGTCCCGTCCCAAAAGAGCAGGCGGTCGAGGTACTCCAGCCGCTCCTTCTGCGCGTGTTTTAAGTCGTCAAAGGCCATGCCGAAAACTATCTTGACTCCTTCGCTTTGTCCATATTAAAAATATACGTATAAAAAATAATGGTATCGAAATGAGAGTTCTTCACACCGCAGACTGGCATCTGGGAAAGACCCTGAGGGGCGTGTCCTTGCACGAAGACCAGGCGCACGTTCTCGACCAGGTGTTCCGGACGGTGGTCGACGAGGCAGTGGAACTCCTGCTGATCGCCGGTGACGTCTACGACAAAGCGTCCCCGTCCGAGACTGCGATGAAGCTCTACAGCGACTTCCTGGAGCGTGTCCACGAGGAGACCGAAGCGGCGATCGTCGTGATTGCGGGCAACCACGACTCCGGTCAGCGGCTCGGTACGGCGTCCAAGCTTTTTGATCGCCGCCGGATTCTCGTCCGTGGGCCGATCGAGCGGAACGAGGTTCCCCTGATCCTCGAGGACAGTCATGGCAAGGCCGCAATCTCGGCGCTTCCCTATGGCGAGATTTACGCTGCGCGGCGTGCCTTTGACATAGAGGGCATCCGGTCGCCGGAGGATGTGCTGCGGGCACAGATAGAAGCGGCAAAGGCGCACGTGCCTGAGGGAGCTCGTTGGATCGTCGTGGCCCATGCATTCGTGACGAACTGCCAGCCGACGGAGAGTGAGCGTCGGCTTTCGGTTGGAGCTGTCGAGACCGTGTCTGCCGGCATTTTCGACGGCGCGCATTACGTGGCTCTCGGTCACCTCCATCGCCCGCAAACGGCGGGTGCAAATACAATCCGTTACAGCGGCTCTCCTCTGGCGTTCGGTTTCGACGAGGCTGGTACGACGAAGTCGATGACAGTCTTCGATCTCGATGGAAGCGGTCAGGTGGTCGATCTACGAGCCGTGGACTTCAAGCCCTTGAGACCGGTTCGCGAGGTGAGGGGACTTTTGGACGGACTTGTTGCGGACGCCAAAGCCAACCCAAGCGAGGACTACATCCGAGCGATCCTCTTGGATGAGGGCGCATTGATCGAGCCCGCTGCCCAGCTGAGACCACACTACCCGAACATCCTACAGACTCTGCGGGAGAGAAGGCAGGACCTGGTGATGAGTAGCGCCGGGCGTGCACTGTCAAAACTCGACGATCCCGTCGGCGTCATCGGTGAGTTCCTGACTTACGTCCGTGGTGAAGACGTCACCGAGAGAGAGACGGAAGTTGTCAAAACTGTTCTCGACCGACCGGCGCTGGAGGACATGTCATGAGGCCGATCCGATTGAAGATGACTGCGTTCGGTCCCTATGCCGGAACCGAGGTCGTCGACTTTACCGCCGCCCTCGATGCGGGAATTTTCGGCATCTACGGGGAGACTGGCGCCGGCAAGACGACGGTTTTTGACGGTATCTCCTTCGCACTGTTCGGACAGTCGTCGGGAGCCGAGCGCTCGGCCGAGGACATGGTGTGCCACCATGCCCACGCGACGGATAGTACGGAGGTCGAGCTCGTCTTCGATCTCGGAAACGAACGCTACGTCGTGAGACGCATCCCGAAGCAAGAGAGGGCGGCTCGCCGTGGATCGGGTACCACGACCGAACCGCACCAGGCATACCTGTTCCGGGCGACCGGTATGTCGCTGGAAGAGATCGCTGGAGGCAAGGACGGCGAAGTCATCGCCGAGAAACAGGTCAACAAGGTCGATGCCGAGATCGAGACGCTTCTCGGCTACAACGCTGCACAGTTTCGTCAGATCGTTTTGCTACCCCAAGGAGACTTCCGAAAGATCCTGACAGCGACAAACGACGAGCGCTCGCCAATCCTCAAGCGCCTTTTCGATGTTCGCCTCTATGAGAGTTTTGTCGAACGCATCAAACGTGATGCCACGGCGCTGTACCGTGAGATCACCGAGGAACGCGTCCGCCGCGAAACGCATCTGGGCGATCAGACCGAGGAAGACTTGGTCGAGGCGATCCGCGCGATGAGCGAGGAGATCGCGACCCTCGAAGGGACCGTGAAATCCGAGATAGAGACGTTGCTATTATGTCAAAAGGCACTGTCCGCGGGAGAGAGGCTAGCTGAAAAGTTCGCGGCGCGGGCTTTGGCCAAGGATGAGGAGTCCACCCTCCTCTCCGAAGCCGAAACGATCAAGGAGAGCAAGTCGCGCCTGACCAAGGCCCGGGCTGCACAGACTGTATTGGTCGCCGAGGCTGCGATGCGATCCGCGGGCGAGGAGGCAAAAGCCTCTCAGACTAGACACGCAATGGCGAAAGACGCTCTGACATCCGCCCGGTCAGCATTCACTTCGGCCAAGGAGGCGCTCGCTCGGACCGACCGACAGAAGGAAGACCGTGATGCAGCCCTCGCGCGGGTGCAGGAACTGGAGCGCTTCGAAAGGACGCTCGGCCAAGCTCGCAATCTGCTCGCGGTCCTGGAGGCAGTGAAAGCGAAGACCAAATCGGCAGCTGAGAAACAGGAGGCAGCGGAAGGCAAACGGAAGGATGGCGACCAGGCTCTTGCGGCACTCCGCAACCTCCAGAAGGAGCAACCGGCCCAAGCGCGCGCCGTTCACGAGGCAGGAAGTGCTCTGTCCATGCTGGAACGCGAGGCCGAGGCACTGTCTCGGTTTGAGATTGCCAAGTCCCGGCGCGATCTGCAGGCGGGCGAAGTCGAACGGCTGGAGAATGAGCATAAAGAGCGGAGCGGCCATCTTGATGCCTGCAAGGTCGCGTTGGAACGCGCCGAACAGGATCTGACCGACATACAGGCTCTTCACGTGGCCAGGAAACTGCTTCCAGGGGAACCTTGTCCTGCCTGTGGTTCGCGGGATCACCCCGATCCGGCAACCGGTGATCCGGAGAGTCAAGGTCGTCACGATCAATTTGAAAGAGCGACACAAGACCTTCGCGCCGCAGAGCGTGATGAGGTGGAAGCAAGGACGGCATTTGCTGCGGCGAAGTCCACGCTAACTGAAAAACAGACAGAACTCGACGCCCTCGATCGCCCAGAGCGGGACCGACAGAGCCTTGATCCCGCCCTGGCGGAAGCACGTGGCAAAAAAGCCACCTTGGAATCAGACACCAGATTTGCCGATCTCGAAGACAAGATTGCCGCGGCTGAAGTGTCCTTCGAGGAGGCAAACTCTCGCTATGAGCGGACACGTCAAGAACTCTCGGAGGCCCGGGACGCTGAGACGCGAGCAAATACTTCCTACGAGACCGTTCTTCGAGAGGTGCCCGAAAATTGGCGACAGGGAGACGGTTTGGAAAAAGCGCTGCGGGCTGCGGTTGCCAAACGGGACGAACTGGTTGCTGCCCATGACAAGGCCGTGAACGACGAAAAGACTGCTGCGATCGAACTAAGCGGCGCCGAGGAAGGGGTCACGGGCGCTGCAGCGAGTACAGACCGAACGGAGCTGGCGTTCTCCAACGCCAAGGCTGAATTTGTCGAGCGGCTTAGCGCGGCCGGACTGGATGAGACCAGTTTTGAGTTTGCAAAGACTGACGTGCCGCAGTGCGAGCTGCTCGAGGAGCAGATCAACTCGTACAACCAGCGCGTAGCGGCCAACAAAGCTCAGCTTGAGAGATTGGCAAAAGAGATCGGCGACAAAAGCTCCCCAGACATTGAGGCACTGGCGGCCGCCAAAGATTCCGCGCAGTCGAAGCTGGAAAGTAGTCAGCAGACCCTGACACGTAGCAAACGCGACCTGGAGGCGAAGCTCGAGACGCACCGGAAGGTGCAAGCACTCTCCACCCGCATCTCTGCCCTCGAGGCGAAATACGGCCCAGTCGGCGGGCTATCGGACCTGGTCAACGGCAACAACGATCGGAAGGTTCGGCTCCCCGATTTCGCCATCGCGGCAATGTTCGACGAGGTTCTGGTCGCCGCCAATCAAAGGCTTGGGCCGATGACGGGTGGAAGGTACCAGCTCCTTCGGCCAGACGATGTTGTTGGCGGGCGGCAAAAGCGAGGGCTCGATATCGCCGTCTTCGACGCCAACACGGAAAAGCCGCGTCCGACCAAGACGCTGTCCGGCGGCGAAGGTTTTCAGGCGTCACTCGCCCTGGCTCTCGGTCTCTCCGATGTTGTTCAGCAGAACAGCGGCGGCATCAAGCTGGACGCGATTTTCATCGACGAAGGTTTCGGGACCTTGGACGAAGACACTCTGAACACGGCGCTTGAGACGCTCTACGAGCTGACCAATGACAAGAGGTCGGTAGGTCTGATCTCTCACACCGAACAGGTGAAATCCATGATCACTGAAGGGTTTGACATCGAGGTCACGCCGTCTGGTTCCCACATTCGACCACGAAGATCCGCGGCTTAACTACAGGAGGTCCTCATGCCGTATTCAACAAATCAAAAAGCTCAGCATGTCTGGGAGAAGGCGCGACGCGTCAAAGGGAAGAATCCAAACCTTTACCGGCGAGATGCGCAGGGCAATGTCATCTATAAACCGGCCTATGACAGAGAAAGCCCTATGGGTTGGCAGGTTGATCACATCTGGCCGAGGTCAAAAGGTGGCTCGGATGCGCAGCGAAACCTTCAAGCTCTTCAAACTGGCGCAAACAAGCGCAAGTCGAACAAGACGCCGAGAAGGACCAAGGCTTCGTCTCGCAGGCGCCGGTGGTAGTGGGTGCATGCGAGATAGCGAGTATTGTTGATGGAAAGGAAAATGCATGGCTAGATGTACAGCACCGGTAAGAGGCCATAAGTCTGCAGCGGCGGCTGCCAATTGCCCGGCATGCAGACACCGCTACGGAGGTTCCCGTAGCTACGGCGGATACAGCAGTGGTTATAGCGGCTACTCTTCAAGCCCGTCGCCGTCATACTCGTCCTACGGGCAGAATAGCGGTCGGAGCGGCAGCTCGGGGCGGCGGTCCACAAAGCCGCGTTGGTCTGGAGCCAGTTCAGGCGTGTGGTACACGCCCGAACAAGTTTTGGCGCTTTCGCCGATCAGAGAAAATGTGGAGAACCTTGCAGTCTCGCAACCTGACCTTCGAGACGTGTTCCTCTGCCACGCCTGGGATGATCGGCAAGGCTCTGCCAAAGAATTGCATGATCTGCTAGAAGCTCGCGGCGTTCGAGTGTGGTTTAGCGAGAAAGATCTTGGCCTGGGCGTGCCTATGATGCGCGCGATCGATAAAGGCTTGGTGAATTCTCGTGTTGGCATCGTTTTGGTGACGCCTGCCATGTTGAAACGCCTGCCTGCGGAAGGTGTGGCAGACAAAGAACTTTCTGCACTCTTGAGACGCGAGCGATTGGTCCCCGTTGTTCATGGAACAACGTATGAAGAGCTTGAGCAGGTCAGTTTGTTGTTAGCCTCTAGGGCAGGCCTAAGCACGGCCGAAGAGCCGATGGTTGAGGTTGCGAAAAAAATATCCGAACTGGTCGCCATTTAAATCCTATAAGCGCGACAGCCAAATTTGACCTTGATCAATCCGGGAACTCGAAAAATGAACCCACTTTGGGGGCAAAATTGTCCGGCACGACAATAGCGACACTTTGACGTGCCCGGGTCACTGCTACATAGGTCTTCGTCTTGGACTGCCCGTCCAGTTCCATACGGCCAGTCTTTAAGAATTTTTGGAATTTCGCGTGGGGGTAGATCAAGACACGCTCAAAAGTCATCCCCTTGGAATCGCCAAAGTTAAGGGGACGGCCCAACCTTTCTCCACCCGCCTTGGACCACTGGAGGCTTTGTGGTGCAAAAGTTTCGAAGTAGCGCTTTACGTCTCTTTTGCGTACGAGGCAAACTCCATCATGGCCGGTAACTTCCTGGTTGTGTGATGTCGTCGTTTCACAGTCGGGAAAGAATTGATCTGCAAAGTCACAGATCCCCTGCACGCAACGATGAGAGTAGGATTGATGTTCAATCTTGACCAAACCACCACGTTCCCACTCAGCAAACTTGTCGACAATTTTTTCTCCAGCGAACTGTCTGTTCTTTGGATTGTCGTTCGTTGAGAAGGTGGCCTGCCGGTGGTCCCCGATCAGGGCCACCTCAACGGCTGATTGGAGGAGATGTTCAATTAGTTCGAGGTCCCAGCCCGCTAAGTCCTGTGCCTCGTCCACGATTATGCGATCAAATACGCCCTGAACCCGGCTGACGGGCAGTCCACCTGTCTTATCAATGACACTACACGCAAAGTCCGTCGCACGGTCTGACCAGATTCTTTTGGGAGACGAGAAATAGTAGCCCGCAACTTGGCTCTTGCGGAAGCGTCGCCGGGAAGCTGGCGCGCGCTCAAAGTTGATCGTGTCGACACGTCTCTCGTGAAGGTGGTTCTGATAGGGGCGGACAAAATGGGTGAGCACAAACGAGTACCAAGTGGAAATCGTAACCTGTTGGGGGATTGCCCCAAAGTCCCTGTATGCGCGGGCTTCAAGCTCACTTCGGCCGTTCAGGGTGTATGTTATCAGTGCAGTCCGCTTCTCAGTGTTCTCACAGGCCAGCCTTACCGCTGTCGTGGTCTTGCCCGAACCCGCAGCAGCGAGGACGATACGGTCATCGGATTGCGTCACTAATGTACTCCGGGATCACGAGTTCATCCGCGCGCCCAAATAGCGTCAGGGCCGTGTCGGTCTTGTTTGCCTCCATGTGATTTGACAGCTCAGTTTCAGTTGCAAAGGCGGTCCCCAGCATCTGGTTTAGCTTTTGCAACCCGTTCGCCTTGATGAGTTGGGGCTCAAGAGTGCGCGCGTTTGCGTCACCGTCAATGTGGATATGGATTGTCTCGTCGGCGTCATAGTCGTCAAAGAGGGCCCTCTTTCCTTCAGGGTCACCGTCGTTGTCGCGGACAACGCTGACGTCCAGTTTCAAGAGCCGCGCGATATCCAAGAACCGTTTGAAAGAAGTGCCAACGGAAATCACCTCCACACCCTGCTCAAGAGGCAAGAAACCATGTTGCTGGCGAAAGCCCTTTTGCACAATTAGCTCGTCTGATGGTCCCTCAACCAGAATAGACCGTGATGCGAGGATCAGCCTAAGCGTGTCGTGACCTGGCAGGCGCTGGAAATAGGATTTTGTATCTGGTGGGAGGTCATCCAATGTAACCGCGCTTTCACCGTTGAACATCATCACCCGGTCAATTCCAAGCTTATTCAGTACAAAACTGCTGTGAGTGCTGACGATGAGCTGTTTTCCCCCGCACCGGTCTGCCAGGTGCGACACCAGCCGTCCAAGATTTGTATGCGAAAGGTGGTTTTCGGGCTCCTCCATTAAGAACAGATCGCAGCTCTCGGCTGCCTCGATCGCCAACTTGATCTTTACCGAGTTCTGCTCACCTTTGCCGACTAACGTGAGCGGGATATTGTCGAGATGCGGAAGAACACCTGTTTCCCAGCTTGCACGGGTCGTGGTGTCCATCGCGACAGAGAGTACTTTGTCCGACACGACTCCCTGCTTGGTAGCGAGGTCGGTATTGATGGCCTTGATCCGCGCGTCATCCTGAAACTCATCGCGCATGCTCCGATACGCAAGCGCAAGATCTACTGATTGTGGCTTGGTTAAGTAATCCCGAACAATCTCTAAGACATATTTGTTTGCGGCATACGAGTTAGAGATGCTGCTGGGGTCAATCAGGGCCGACTTCAAGGGTATGGATTGAGAACTAAGCGTTGCACCAGCGAACGACTCCCAAACAACCTTGTAGTATTCAATCGGTACGCTGTTTAGCGCCGCAGGATTGGCGACATACGACGTGAACTCTGCGTGAAAGGCTTCATCAAGTCCAATAGTTAGAGAAACACCGCAAGCGTCGACCTTCTCGCTATTGTTGGAACCGCGCAGCACGGCCACGTCAGGAGTGTCCACTAAGAATACTTCAATACTGATCTCGGGTGGTGCGGTCGGGTTACCTTGACGGTGAGACTCGATAAACTCGGAAACTGCATGGGCATTAATTAAGAACGGATGTAGCTCATACTGAATCGCGCGCCGATTTAATTGCCCACGGAGCGCTAGGTTTACAGCCTCGAGAAGCGTGGACTTGCCCGCCTCATTGTCGCCGACCACGACGTTCACTCCATCATGAAAGGCGACGTCCGCAGCTTTCAATGCACGGTAATTTTTGATCACTACTCGCTGGATAGGCAATTCACTTCTCCAATAGCCCCTAATGGATTTCTTAGTCCAATTTTATGCCCCATGCGCGGCGCGGAGAATATGGGTGAAGAAATTCTCGACGCAACTGGAACGTAGCAGGATTCAACGTTTTCACCATCTTCGAAAACATCAACTCCGTTCAGTAGCAACGAACTTCGGTTCTGTCGCAAAGTTTTGTCTGTTGGGGTGTGTGGCGGAAATATGTTAGCCGGTGGTTTCTGAGTTTGAAGGCGAGCAACCAACCGTGACCATTGATTTCAAGGGAAGCCAATACCCAAAGCCTGTGATCCTATACGCCGTGTTCTTCTATGTTCGATATGCGGTTTCTTACCGAGATTTGGAAGAAATCATGGCCGAACGCGGGGTTGAAGTCGACCATGCTACGCTGAACCGCTGGGTCGTAAAGTTCTCGCCGCTGATCGCTGCAAATGCTCAGGCCCGAAAGAAGCCAACAGCGATTTCTTGGCGGATGGACGAAACCTACATCAGGGTTCGGGGCAAATGGACCTATCTGTACCGTGCAGTTGATCGTGACGGGAAAACCCTTGATTTCATGCTGTCAGAGCGACGTGACACCGCCGCCGCGCGAAGGTTTTTCAAGCGAGCTGTGGTTACAAACGGTATCCCGGACCGTATTGCCATCGACAAAAGCGGCGCCAACTTGGCCGGTCTTCAAAGCCCTAATATTATCCTTAAGTTCACGAACGCTGGACGGATTATCAACATCGTCCAATCCAAATATCTGAACAATATCGTTGAGCAGGATCATCGGTTCATCAAGCGAGTTACGCGGCCTATGTTGGGCTTCAAGGCTTTCCATTCCGCTGCCGCCACGTTAGCGGGGATTGAGGTTGCCCACATGATCCGCAAGGAACAGCTAGGCCAAACAGGGCTCTCACCCTTCAACCAGTTCGCCGCCCTCGCTGGATAACGGTGTCCAGCGACCACACGTATTTATGCAGTACGAAACTTTGCGGCAGAACCCTTTTTGGCTGTTCACGATCAAGTTCAAACCGTATTTCGCCCTCGCCGCCACAAACTATCCGCCCCTGCCTATCGACAATCTCGCTCAGATGCTCACAGCATTTGGGACGATATCACAAGCGAGTTGAAGGCCGCGTGACCAAGGGTGTGGGGTTCTTTTTCACCAAGATTCAATAAGTTGACGATGCCGCATTTGCTATTCAGAAATCTCAGCTTGTACGTTTTTTGGCGGCGTATCATCCTGAAGCGAAATTGCCTGTCGCTCAATCATGCGATGAATTTTGGGTCGATCTTGGCCGCGATGAAGCTTGAGAACGCGCTCATAGGACTCGGCATCGGCCCGTGTGCGACGCTCGTGGTGGCGGACATATTCGACCCAAGTAGGGACATGATATGTCTCCGTCCAGACATCCGGGTTTTCAAGATCTCGCAACAAGGTCCATTGCTGCGCCCCGTCGCGGATTCTGATGCGTCGCCTCGCATTCATCACAGCCAGAAATTCGGTCACATCTTTCTGGGCAATTTCATAGTCAACCATGATCATTATAGGCCCGCTACGCTGTTTCAGGTCAAGTCGCAGTGGTGGCTCTGTGAAAGAATCGAGCGGATTAAGGTCGAGGTCGGGGGAATCAGGCAATGGCAGACGAAGGCCTGCTACAGCGCCAAGGACCAGCAAGGCTGCTGCCACGAACATCGCGCGGTCCGCACCGAAGTTCTCAGCAATTACGCCCCAGACCCAACTTCCCCTGCCATACCGCCAAATACGCCGGTCTGATAGAGTGCAAGAGCTCTGCCGACGACCCAACGTGGGGTAGACAACTGTACCGTGACGTTGAACAGGGAGAGGGCCAAGACCCAACTACCGCCGGCAAGCATCAGGGCAGCGCCACTGAACGCGTAGTGACGGCTTAGGGCCAGCGTGACGCAGCTTACAGCAAAAGCCAAGAATGCAGACTGGGCAATACCCTCTTTCTGAAACCGCGTCTGCAAGCGGAAATTCAACAATGCGCCGCCTACTGCGCCCACACCAAAACAGCCCAACAATACGCCGTAGACGAGAGCACCTCCTTCCAACAATTCCCTAACAATCAGCGGCAGCAATGCCAAAACGGCAATGGCACACAGGCCAAACATAAAACTGCGGAAAATTACTTTGATTAGGTTGGGCGACATTGCCACATAGCGTAGCCCTGCGGAAAACGCGCTACCTATTCGTTCGCGTGGCAAACGCCGCTGCGGTGTGGACGGCCGCCAGCACCACAGGGCAGCGATGATGCCAATATAGCTGAAGGCATTCACCAAGAAAGCTGCCGCAGCACCCGCGATAGCAACGATCGCGCCACCTGCAGCAGGCCCGACGCTACGCATCAGGTTGAAACCCATACTATTTAGTGACACCGCTGCCGATAATTCATCGCGCGAGACGATATCACCCATCGATGCTTGCCAAGATGGAATGTGCAGTGCCGTGCCGCATCCGATCAAGAACGTGAAACCCAACAAAATCCATGGTGATAGCAGCCCTCCATATGTCACGATCGCGAGCAAAATCGACACAATGAGCATGAAGGATTGTGCTATGAGCATAATTTTGCGGCGGTCGAAACTATCGGCGAACACTCCTGCCAACATTGAGAAAATCATGATGGGAAGCGTTACCGAGGATTGCACAAGCGCGACCATGCTTTGAGACTCGGTTAGGGATGTCATCAGCCATGCTGCCCCGACGGCCTGTACGAGTCCGCCAAAATTCGAGGCAAGGGCTGCAATCCAGAGGATCCGAAAAGTCTGGTTTTGGAAAAGCGTCATGTGGAGATGGCCCCTACATTGCAAGCGTTTCTTGCGTTGCCATCTTCCGTCTTCACAGTCGTGCTTCCCGCTTGTCTAAATGGTCGTTGCCACTGGCCCTGACGAGTTCCGTGAGGAAGATTCCTATCGGCCATGCAAACTCTGAGGGCAGCGGCATTCATCGGGGGCCCCTGGTTTTTGGTTGAATCAAGCGTCTTACACCTCTGCGCTGGCTAGCTCTATCAGGCGACGGCTACCGGAATAATTCTCATTTAGGTAACATCGTTCGAACACAGCTGCACCTGCACTCTCGTGGTCAAATTCAAACCGTCCGCCGGACGCGCCGTTACCCCCTTCAGTAGCTTCCTGCCATTCGGCTCAATCTGACGCCCCACTGGGCCTGGGACTACATCGCGCAAGAGCAGAAGGTCGGTTGAGGTTTGAACCGCCCCTTGTTTGCCGGAGACCCAGAAGTAAGGATGCTGGGTTTCCACTGCGAAGATTGCCGGCATTCTAAGAGATACCGTCTCGCGACAGTTGTCCTGACCTCTGCCCGCAGCAGCAATGTTCGCCAAGCTGGCTCGCTCTTGCCGAATGACGAGTTCCCTTCTTTCACTAACATGGTGATATTGCTCGCTATCTACGGGTACCCATTCTCATGCGTGAACACTGTATGGGTGCGGATGACGCTGGCCAACGATTTGAGGCGTGGGGCAACTTCTTCATCAAATTGGCCAGATTTCAAACGATGGATCGGCACCCGGCAGTTAATCGCGAAGGCTTCCCCATCAGAGTTCCGAAACAACGGCGCGCCGACTGAATTGGTTTCGGGCACCCAGTCGCCTTTGATAATCGAGAGGCCGCTGGTCCTGCAGTCCGCGATACCACGGATAAATGCATCGCCATGCGCCTCCCACTCCTCTGGTGCCTTGCAGCGGATGTCTTCAATCTTGGCCGTTAGTTCCTCCTCGGTCAGCAAGGAACAGAGCGCATGCCCAACGGTCGCCCGCAACAACGGCCCGACGGTGCCAATGTCCGGTGAACTCCAAATGTTTTCATTCGCACGGGCAGTTTCCAGATACATGAAATTCGTATTGTCGATCACGCCGATCGACACCGTGCCGCCCACATCCTGCGCCAGCCTTTCGATCGAGGGTTTGGCAAGTTGAAGGAAGCGGACGCTCGCAAGCAGCGGGTGCCCGAGTGAGACCACCCGCCAGCCGAGGCGATACTTGGATTTCTCCGCCTTCAGATACCCCAGCTTTGCGAGCGTGTAGGTCAGTCTCGCTGCGGTCGGACGGGTGATTCCCGCGGCCCCGGCGAGTTCGGCATTCGACATGCGAGGCCCGCCGGCCCGGAACGCCGACAGGACCGCAAGCCCCTTTGCCAATGTCGTCGCAAAGTCAGGATCTCGTTCGGTTTTTTCATCATGCCCCCTGCATCTTGCACAATCTTATCCTAATCCAAATGTCAACATAATGGACGAAAATACACAAAACAACAAATAAATTGACATATGGCGATGAAGCGTCATTATTTTGGAGGGACTCGCCGACAAATGCGAGCGAGAGATGGCATGAAGACAGGGGAGACAGCCGAATGACCCGCGTGATTGATCTTGAGATAAGCATCCCTCGAAGCATGCGTGATGAGAGCGATAGCGACGTCAGTCATGGTCGCCCCGGCACGCCCAATCCGGCGTCGCTTTCGCGGCCTGACGGCTATGGTTTCGACAACTATTCACATGTGTTTCGGCGCGCTTCCAACCGCGCCTCGTCCTCAGAACAGCCAGAAGCGCCGGCTGATGATGGAGGATTGGAGAAATTGGTTTCCGACATGGACAGTGCCGGCATCACGAAAGGTTACCTGGTGGGCGCGAAAAACGCCGAGATCCCGAAAATCCAGCAAAAATATCCGAGTAGGTTCATCACTTTCGCGGCGCTCGATCCGATGGACATGATGCGTGCATCGCGTGAGCTTGAGCGGATGGTGAAGGAAGATGGTGTTGGCGGTCTGCGGGTTTCATCTCTCTACAATCTCTTGCCTTGCAGCGACCGGCGGTATTATCCACTCTACGCCAAATGCGTGGAGCTTGATGTTCCGGTGCGTGTTTATACCTCGATGAACTATGCCAATGATCGGCCCTATGATTTGGGCCATCCGCGCCACATCGATCAGGTCGCGGTGGATTTTCCCGAATTGAGGATCGTCGCTGGTTTGGGCGGATGGCCATGGATTAACGACATGGTTGGTCTGCTGCGGCGTCACCCGAACTTGTATGTCGATACTGCTGCGCATCACCCGCGCTACTTCGGGCAACCAGGGTCGGGTTGGGAGATGTTTCTGCAGTTCGGCAATACGTTGTTGCAAGATAAGGTGATGGTAGGCCTGTCTCGCTACCTGTTCGATCAACCCTTCGAGGCGCTGATCGAGTTGTACCAAAACCTTCCCCTAAAGGAGAAGGTCGTTGAAAAATGGCTCTACGGAAATGCCGCGAATTTCTTCCGGATAACATAGGGCATCGGGATGGCACGTTTCATCCTGATACGCTTATTGCACGCGATACCGCTGCTCATAGTTGTCATCGCATTGATCCTCGTGCTCTTGCAATTAATTCCGGGTGACCCGGTGCAGGCGATGGTGGGGGACTACCCGGTGTCGCCCGCTTTTCGCGAGGCGATCACCGAACAATACCACCTCGACGATCCGTTCCTGACCCGTATCTTCAGCTATTTCATCAATATACTTCACGGCGATTTCGGCTATTCGTTTCAATTCCAGAAACCGGTTCTGGATCTCATCCTTACCCATGCGCCTCGCACGATCCTGCTGACGTTCGCGGGTTTCGCCCTAGCCATCCCGATGGGGATCATGATTGGCCTTGTTTCTGGCACAACGCCCAACCGCCGGACCGACCACGCGATTACGACGACATCGCTGCTTGTCTATGCGGTGCCGACGTTCTGGATGGGACAACTGCTTGTGCTCGGCCTCGCCGTCAAGCTCGGCTGGTTTCCGACGCAGGGGATGCAGCCAATGGTTTCGCGTGCGCACGGGTTCGACTGGTTTCTCGAACGGCTTCACTATCTCGCTCTGCCAGCCACGGCCTTTGCGGTTCACGAGGGCACGCGCTTTGCTAGGATCATGCGTGCGAGCGTCGCTGACACCCTTTCGCAGGGGTATATCGTCACCGCCCGCGCCAAGGGCCTGTCTCGCAACGCCATTATACGCCGGCATGTGTTGCGGAATTCATCGCTGCCACTCGTCACCATTGCCGGATATGCCTTCGGCACGGCCCTCGGCGGCGCTGTCCTGCTCGAAACGGTCTTCACCTGGCCCGGACTCGGCCTGCTATTCGTTCAGGCGGTGCGGATGCGGGACAACATGACCGTCGTCGGTGTGGTGATCTTCGCGGCCGTTGCGATCATCCTGGTCAATCTGATCGTCGATATTCTCTACGCCCTTCTCGATCCACGCATCAGGGCGAGAACATGACCGAGCACAGCCAAACCCAGCCGCCGATCAAGGCGCCAAACCCGCTGTTGAGCTTTCTGGGCAGCATTTGGGATACCGTGTGCGACATCGCGCATACGCGACACGGCGCCACCGGCGGAGCCATCCTGCTGTTCATGGCCATCGTTGCTCTTCTCGCCCCGATCATCGCGCCTTACGATCCGCAAGCTCTTACGCCCGCAAGCCTCGCTCCGCCATCGTGGGACAATCCCATGGGCACCGACAATATCGGGCGGGATGTCTTCAGTTTGGTTGTCTATGGCACGCGCACCTCCCTTGGTATCGGCTTCGCTACAGCGCTCGGCGCACTTGTTCTCGGGGGCACCGTCGGTATGCTTGCCGGTTATTTCGGGGGCCTGGTGGATACCGTGCTGATGCGGGTTGCCGAACTGTTTCAGACCCTTCCGGTCATTGTTCTGGTGCTGTTCACCGTGGCCTTCTTCGGATCAAGTTTCTGGCTGTTGATCACGGCTATGGTCTTGGCTATCTGGCCAATCGAAGCACGGCTCGTCTACGGGCAGTATTTGCGCCTGCGGAACATGAACTTCATCGATGTCGCCCGGGTGGCTGACATGTCCGCCGCCCACATCATGCTACGCGAGTTACTTCCGAACGCGATCCAGCCGGTCATCGTTCAGATTGCCCTCGATGCCTCTGTTGCGATCCTGATCGAAGCCGGCCTCGGGTTCCTCGGCCTGTCGGACCCGAACGTCGTCAGCTGGGGCCAGCTTCTTTACGAGGCGCAAAGCTACATGACCGTCGCATGGTGGATAAGCCTGTTTCCCGGTGCCGCGATCTGTCTGGCGATCGCGGGGCTGAATCTGTTCGCTGATGGCCTGAATGAAATTGTGGATCCGCGTGCCCGCGGCCGCAAGGAGGGCTACAGTAACGATGCCCAAGCAGCACGACATATCAAACCCGCAACCGGAACCGGGTACCGACAAAGCGCTTCTGGAAGTGCGTGACCTCACTGTTCACCTGTCATTGGGGCCGACAATCGTGCGCGCCGTGGATGGGGCGGATTTCAGTGTTGCTCCGGGCGAATGTGTCGGGATCGTTGGTGAGTCGGGTTCCGGCAAAAGCACACTCGCACGCGCCATCATCCAGCTTATGCCGAATGTAAAAATCGCCGAACTCAGCGGCACGGCGATGTTCCGCGGCCGGGACCTGATGAATTTGCCAGCCGCTGAGGTGCGCCGCTTGCGACGCCGGAACGGGTTTTCAATGATTTTCAGGACCCGCTGGGCTATCTCAACCCCACTCAAAAGGTCGGCCGCCAGATTGCTGAAGCCCTCTCAAACCCGTCCCAAGCAGAAATACACTCACTGCTGCACGAAGTCGGCCTACCGAAACCCGGTTTGGTCGCGCGCAGCTTTCCACACGAGTTATCCGGTGGAATGCGCCAGCGGGTGATGATCGCAATCGCACTGGCCAGCGAACCGGCGTTGCTTTTCGCCGATGAGCCAACAACCTCGCTTGACGCGACCGTGCAACGGCAGGTTCTGGAGACGCTCCTGCGCCTGCACCGCAGCCGTGGCATGGCGATCGCCATCATCACTCATGATCTGGGGGTCATCGCGGAACTGTGTGACCGCGTCTATGTGATGCGTCACGGCAAGGTGGTCGAGAGCGGGACAACGATCGACACCTTTGAAGCTCCGAAACATCCCTATACGGCAGAACTTATCCGCCTGAGCACCCGCCACTTGCGCGACGCGCCAGCGTTCGTTGAGCGAGGCGCATCATGACCGAACCCATCATCTCGCTCAGGAACACCGTCCGGACATATGTCGACCGGCACAAATCGGGGTGGCGAAAGGCCTATTTCAACGCCGTCGATGGCGTTGATCTGGATGTCAGGGAGCAGGAAGTTCTGGCAATCGTGGGCGAGTCCGGTTCTGGCAAAAGCACGCTCGCGAAGATGATGCTTCAACTTGAAATGCCGACCTCTGGTCAGGTGCTTTATCGTGGCGCCGATCTGGCCATGGCCTCACGAACCGAGAAGCGCAAATATCGACGCGACGTTCAGGCCGTGTTTCAAGATCCTGCCTCGTCGCTCAATCCACGGATGCGGGTTCATCAGTCGCTCAGCTATGTCGCCCGGCGTCACAAGCTAGATCCCGAGGGCGGGCTGGACGCTTTCCTGATTGCGCAGCTTGAATCGGTTGGCCTCGATCCTGCGGCAGAAATTCTGCTGCGCTATCCTCATCAACTCTCCGGCGGGCAACAGCAGCGGGTTGCCATTGCCCGTGCGATGATGTTGGCTCCGAGCCTGATCATCGCCGACGAGCCATTGTCGGCCCTTGATGTGTCGATCCAGGCACAGATCCTCGATCTGATGCGCGATCTGAGCCGGACCCGGAATGTCGGGTTTGTCCTCATCAGTCATGATCTGAACGCGGTGCAGTCGATCGCCACGCGGATCGCGGTTATGTATAGCGGTTCGGTTGTCGAGACTGGGCAGAACATCCTCGCCCACCCGACGCATCCTTATACGCATCTCTTGCTTGATGCACGCCTCTCTTTCGATCCGCGTCAACGCCGCGAGATACCCGAGAAGCCGCTACCGATGGATGCACTGACCCCGCTTGCACCGGGGGTTGCCAGTTCCGCGACCGCTGCCCTCTCGCGATCGAAAGATGTTCCTGGGACAAGCCCCTCTTGGCCCCCACGGGTCACAGCGATGCTTTGAGTGCCTGCCATGTCTCCCCGAATCGCGCCGGAGCGCCGAACAGCAAAGAACAGACCGATACCAACCAGAAGGAGCACGAGCCTCCCATCCGAACCCGCCTGAGCCGCTGATAAGCAGTGGCTTAAACCAATACCAACAAAGGAGTTTTGATCATGTATCTCGACATCTCGACCATACGGTCCGGGGCGCGATCAACAAGATGCGCGTTCCTCACCTGGAGGCAGCGCTCGGCGCAGGCCTTGGGGCTTTCGCTGGCAATAATGGCTGGCAGTGCCTGCGGGGCGCTTGCCGCTGACGACACGCCCGTCCAGGGTGGCACAGTCGTGCCGGCAATCGACGGTTCTACCATCACCAATCTCAACACCCAGCTTACATCAATTACCGCGGCGCTTGTCGTGGCCGATGTCTGGGCCGATGGCCTGATGACCTATGATGGTGAAGGCAACCGGATTCCGCGCCTGGCCGAAAGCTGGTCCGTAAGTGACGATGGCCTTACGTATACGTTCAAGATTCGCAGCGGCGTCGAATGGTCTGACGGCGAGCCGTTCACCGCTGCCGATGTGGCCTATACTCTGAACACTTTCGGCCCTCTGAATACCTACCTCAGCAAGGCCATGCCACTGATCGAAAGCGCGTCAGCCCCCAACGACACCACATTCGTCGTCAAGCTCAAGAAGCCGCTGACCGCAATCCTCGATCTTTTCGACAAGGAAGTGTTCCCGCTGATGCCGAAACACATCTATGACGGCACCGACGTTGCCACGAACAAAGCGAACCGCGCACCAGTTGGCCTTGGACCATTCCGTTTCGTGAGTTGGGACACCGGACGGGCGATCACCTTCGAGCGCAACCCGAACTATTGGGAAGAAGGAAAGCCACATGTCGATGCCGTCGTCTTCGCATTGATCCCGGACATCCAGCAACAACTCAACGCGCTGACCCGAGGAGAGATCGACTGGGCCAAGCTGAATGCGACGCAAATTCCTGCGGCAAAGGCGGCGGCGGCCAATGGTAAGTTCAAGATCGTCGAGATCAAGAACAACGCACCAGAGCGTGCAGTGGTCGATTTCAACATGCGGAAAGCTCCGTTTGACAATCAGAAGGTCCGGGCGGCGCTCTTCATGGCCATCGACCGTGACCGCGTGGTTCAGGATGCATTTCAGGGATTGGCGAACAAGGCGGTGAACGCGATACCGGTCCAATTCACGGCGCTGCATGACCCGTCGATCGACTACAACAAGCTCTATCCCTATGACCCCAAGGCCGCTGCCAAGTTGCTGGATGAGGCTGGGTATCCGATGAAGGATGGCAAACGCTTCAGCGCTGAAGTGACCTACATCGCCAAACCGCCCTACGATTCGGTTTCACGCGTCGTTGCGGCGATGTGGAAAGAGATTGGCGTTGATGCGACCCTCTCGGGCCTTGATGCGCAAATCTGGATTGACAAGGTTTACAAGCAGCATGACTTTGATGCATCGGTTATTTCGCTTACCGGCAGAACCAATCCGGTGCTCGGCATTGATCGCAGCTATCGCTGCACCAAAGGCGGCGTGCCATTCGTCAACCCCACCGGCTATTGCGACCCGGAACTCGACAAGCTGATTGATGCGGCCGCAGCTGCGCCGGAAGGTCATCAGAAAGCGGCCTATTCCGCCTACACTGCCAAGGTCGCGAAAGACATTAACGAAATTACGCTGACCAACGTTCGTTCGTTCGAAGGTGTCTCTACGCGGCTGATGAACCTGAAAGCGCAGTTCGATGTCTCCTTCAATACGCATCCGAACTGGCAAGAGGTTTGGATTCCGAAGGACAAGCAAAGGTAATGTTGCGCTGCACTACTATTGACACTGTGACGGGCGTTCTGGCGCCCGTCACAACCAGTTATTTCCAACGAGGACAAACATGCTTCGCGACGTTACCCCTCTGATCGAGCCACGCAAGATCGCCGTCATCGGCGCGTCTTCCACGAAGACGTCCCAGGGCAACGCGGTGATTGCCAATCTAAGGGATTGGGCATGGCCGGGCGATATCATTCCGGTTCACCCCGTTGCCCCGGAAATCGACGGCCTTAGGACCGTTGCTGCGGTTGCCGAGCTGCCCGGCGACGTCGACACGGCGATCGTCGCCATTCCGGCCTCTGGTGTGCTGAAGGCGCTTGAAGAAATGGAGGCACTCGGGCTGCCATCCGCCAATGTCTTTACCAATGGTTTCTCCGATGAGGACGAACAGGCGTTCAAGGTCTTCGCCGCGACCAGCCGAATGCATATCAGTGGCCCCAATTGCATGGGGATCATCAATTTTCCCGGTCGCGTGCCGCTTTACCCGTCGCGTCCGTCGCTACGGTTGAAAACGGGCAGGGTGTCGCTAATCGCGCAGTCGGGGTCCGCAGCGATATCAGTTCTGAACACGATCACGGTCGGCGTTTCGAAGGTCATCACAGTCGGCAGCGAGTTCCAGTTGAGCGCGGCAGACTATGTCGCCTGGTGCGCAGGTGACCCGGAGACCGACGTGGTTGGCGTGGTCATGGAGTCAATCAAGGATCCGGTCGCTTTCGCAGCGGCTGCACAGAAGATGCGCGATGTCGGCAAGCCGCTCGTCGTTCTCAAGGTTGGTGCATCCGAAATTGGAGCCGCCGCCACCCGCGCGCACACCGGCGCGCTGATTTCGCCGCGCGATGCCTATGACCGCTACTTTGCCGATTGCGGTATCGCCTTGGTCCATGACTATGATGAGCTTGTCGCTACGTTGGAATGCTTTAATTTCACCCGTCCGGTGCTGAACCATGGCGGGGCGGCCATAGCCGGCATCTCGGGTGGCCAGACGGCATTGGCCTGCGACCTTGCAGAGAATATCGGCCTGGCCGTCTCATCCTTTGCGGACTCGACCGAAGCTGAGGTGCGTCGCTGCCTTCCTGGAACCAACGGTGCAAACCCGATTGACATCGGTGCGGTTGTGTCACGCGAAGCCCGAAACTCGGGCGGGGCGCTCAATGCCGTGCTGGCTGATGACAACGTCAATGTGCTGGCGATCCTTCAGGATTCTCAAGACAGTTTGAATCCGGCGACGCTGGAAAACTATATGTCTCACATTCCGGATTTTGCCGCGCTGGGCCGGGAGGCGAAAAAGCCCGTGGTGGCGATCTCTCCGGCAAGCGGGGAAATTGCTCCACGGATCCGGGCGGAATTCGAGGCCGCGCATATCCCCATTCTGCGCGGCCTGCGGCCGGGCCTGGTCGCGGTGCGGTGCCTTTCGAATTCACTCGACGGACGACCCGGATTGTGGGCAAGGGAGCGAACCAAGCATGCCCCCGGCGCCGAGGGTCTCGCCGACTTGCGCAGGGAGATTTCAACTCACAATGGTGTCCTCCCATCGGAGCTGAGTTTTCGACTGCTGAGCGCCTACGGAATTCCGACGGTCGCATCCGCCAAGGTGCCCGACGAAGCGGGCGCGATGGCACAGGCGCCATCTGTCGGCTTTCCGATGGTCGTGAAGGTGTCGTCGAAAGACATCCCGCACCGCTCAGATATCGGCTGCGTCGTGCTGGATGTATCGGACGAGGCGGGCTTGAAGGGTGCCATCGCCACGATTCAACGCAATGTCGCGGCCAAGGCACCGGACGCGCGGATAGATGGCCTTGAAATGCAGGCTCAAGTATCAGGCGAAGAAGCCATGGCCGGATTTGCGGCAGCGGCGCCATTCGGATCCATGATTGTCACCGGAACGGGTGGCGTGCGCGTCGAAATCGAAGCTGATCGGGCGGTGGGCCTTGCACCGCTTTCGGCGGAAAGCGCGGAGCAGATGATTGCTTCCACCCGAATGGGCAAAGTCCTATCCGGATATCGCAATCTTTTGCCGGTGACAGATACCAGTGCCTATGCCGATCTTCTCGTCCGCCTGTCACAACTCGCGACTGATCTAGGTGACCTGATCGGCGGGTGCGATCTCAATCCGGTGCTTGTGACCTCCGGCACGGGCGATGTCTGCGTGGTCGATGCGCTCATGATCCTGTCCGATACGACGTAAGCGATGACCTGCCACAGGATCTTTCCTCCAAGAAGGTAGAGTCCGATCCAACCTTGAATTGCTCCACAAAGTGTCCCCGGTCGGCGCTAGAATTTCTGCCTTCCTGCAGTCATATTGTGCAAAATCAAGTTGACCGAACCACGATTTTTGCAAAAGGTATTGTGAAAGTTAATTTCGTACGTCGCCTATTTAGAAATGCGAAAATCTAACCGAGCCACGTCACTCCTTCTGACTTCGGCCAACAAATCTTCACCCGTCCTTATCCATGCTTAGGTCAGATACGTTCGGAAGGTTGCGCATATCAAACTGGTATAGAAAACAGTCGCGAATATATTGGAAATCAACCTCCCGAAATCATAGCTATTCCCTGTCGCACAGGAAAAGGAGGCTGTCTCGATGACTGACGGGAAAATCACGTACACCAGCGGTGGTCGCAGCTTTGTCGGAACATTGGTCGCCCCAACGGATGCCGGGGTACAGGCGGCGGTTGTTCTGCTGCCGGATTGGCGCGGACAATCTGCACTGGCGCTTGACCACGCAGACCATCTTGCAGGGCTCGGCTGCACGGTTGCGATAGCCGATCTCTACGGCGACGGTTTCAACCCGGACAGCCCCGATCAGGTCGGGTCGATGGTTGGGCACCTTCTGGAGCACCGCGAGGAGGGTGTCGCGGCATTGGCGGCTTGCGTGGCCGAGTTGCGGGGCAAACTGCCAACGGGCACATCCGTATTCTGCCTTGGCTATAGCGCGGGCGGAATGGTGGCGCTGGACTATGGCAGAAGCGGCGGCGATATTTCCGGCATCATCCTTTGTTCGGCCCTTCTCAAGACCGCCGCAGAGGGGATGGCGACGCGCGTCAAAGCACCCGTTCTGATCGTGCAGGGGACGCAGGATCAAGTCTCGCCGATCGAAGTGATCGACGCCGTGATTGCGGAAATGGACGCGGCGGAAAATGATGTTCGGTTTGTGCTGTTCAGTCAGACCCATCATGCCTTCGACAACCCCGAGGCCGGGACAGATCCGACCGCCCGTCTTTGCCATTCGCCGCGCTCGGCGGCACGGGCGCGGGATGCGATTGCGCAGTTCGTGACGGAAATCTCCGGGTCCGACTGAGAGCCGATCCATGCAACATGATCCGAAACCTGCAACAGAGGCCATGCGGCTGGCCCATAATGCGATGCGTCTTTCATCGCAGATCGCCTTTTATGCCATCACCGTTGCGGGGGCTTACGGCGCGCTCAATATCCTGTTGCTGATGGCCTCGCCATTTCTTCTGGGCTGGTCGATCGCGGCCAAGACGGCGGTGACGGTACCACCCATGGTCGTGGTCATGATCCATGTCGTCGTCCCGATTGCGGTGCGGGCCAAGGCGCGGATCCTTGCCCATTGCTGAACAGTCGAACGGGGGCTAGGGAACAGCTCTCTCAACTTCTTGTCGATGAAAGCCGCATAAGGCATATTCAAAACGGAATGCGATCACCGAAACCCCATATTCAGATGATATGAAGCTCCAACGCCTTGTTCACTTCGTCACGGTTGCCGATGCGGGCAGCTTTACCCGCGCGGCGGAACGGATTGGCATGCGACAGCCGCCGCTATCACAGTCAATCCGGCGTCTGGAAGACGAAGTGGGCGTCAAGCTGTTCGACAGAACACCCCTCGGCGTCGCGCTGACCGCACCGGGGGCCGCGTTCCTGCCCGAAGCGCGCGAAGCGATCGCCGCGGCCCAGCGTGCCACGACCCTGGCGCAGGCCGCACAAAATCCGCAGCAGCGGGTCCGCATTGGTGTCGTGTCGCTCGCGCTGTTCGAGGTATTGCCGGAATTCATTGCGGCGGCGCACGCGCTCGATGTGACCGTCGATATCGACTATACGTCGACCAATGAGCAGATCTCCAGTCTGGCTTGCGGCGATCTTGATCTTGGCCTGCTTACGCCGCCAGTTGACGCGACAGCGCGGATGAAAGTCGTCACGCTAGCAGACGAACCGGTTGTCGCAGCATTGCCCAGTGCCATGGCCGGGACGGCTGCGTCGGTGTCCTTGGCCGCCATCCATCGACAATTGATCCTGTATCCGCGTCATGACGGGCCGGTGCTTTATGATGCGATCACCAACCTTTTCCGGACTGCCGGGCTTCCACTCTCCAACACGTCGGAGGCGCCGGCAAGCATGCTGGCGACACTGGCGCTGGTCGCCGCAGGGATCGGTGCCGCTCTCGTTCCGGCTGCCGTGGCGCGCAACGTGTCGATGCAGGGATTGGTATTCCGCCCCCTCGATAGCGCCAAGAATATCCCGACATGGCCCATTGCCCTTGCGCACATGCCGCTTTCGTCGGCAGGTCCGGCGGCGCGTCTGCTGAATACTTGGTCTGCACAAAAGGGCGCGGCGAAGGAGCCTAGCGGTCGTACATGAGGTTTCGAATGGTCGGCATCGGTTTATTGTCGCCATCGCTGCTATGTAGCGGCAGCCATATACGGAGGAAGTATTCATGCTCGAAGCGTTCGGACCATCCTTGTATTTCGCCGACGGGCCGACCGTTTCGTTTCACGGGTTTCCCTATCCAACGCGCATGGCGCTGGTGCATCTTTCGGACGGCAGCCTGTGGGTGTGGTCGCCGATTGCGCTAACAGATGAGCTGGCCAAGGCGGTTGAGGCCATCGGCCCGGTGCGCCATATCGTATCGCCAAACAAGCTCCACAATCTGTTTCTAGGCGAATGGGCCGAACGGTGGCCCGATGCACGGCTTTACGCGCCACCCGGTCTGGCGCGAAAGAAACCGCAGCTGCGGTTTCATGCCGAGCTTCTGGATCGGCCGGACCCGGCCTGGGCCGCCGATCTTGATCAGGTAATCTTTCACGGCTCGTTGGCAATGGAGGAGGTCGTGTTCTTTCACCGGCTTTCCAACACCGCGATCATTTGCGACCTCATCCAGCAACCGCTGCCGAAAGACGCGACGGGTTTGAAAAGACTGCTGGCGAAACTTGGCGGCCTTACCGGCGATCACGGCAGCACGCCGCGTGACTGGCGGTTCAGCTTTCTGCGCAGAGGTCCGGCGCGCGCTGCACGCCAGACTGTTCTGGATTGGAAGCCCGAGCAACTGTTGGTCGCCCATGGCCCATGCGCCAAGACCGGGGCAACGGAGATCATCAACGATGCGCTGCGGTGGATGTAATCAGAGCAGTCCTGGCTACGACCGGCACTCGAGGCGAATGACCGTTCGTCCTGCCGAGAATGGCGGCTCGATCAGACCAGCCTTTCATGCTGATCGCAGAGGTCTACAGGTCTGAGTCCAAATCAGACCCGTCAGGCAACCATGCTATAACGCGCAGAAATAGCGCTGCTTAGGAGGTCACGATGAATGCAGAAATACTAGTTTTAGCTCTTTCTGCTGGTCTGGGGTTGCTCCACATCATACTGGCGTCTCACAGCGCCAGCTTTCAGCGCGGGTATAAATGGGCGGCAGGGGCGCGCGACGAACCTTTGCCGCCCCTCTCGGGCATCGCGGGCCGTCTGGAGCGCGCAAGCAGGAACTTCTTTGAGACGTTTCCTGTCTTTGTGGCCGCGGTGGTCATCGTCACGATCCGCGCCGAAGAAAGCACCGTGACAGCGTGGGCTTCGATTGTCTATCTGATCGCGAGATCGGCTTATCTGGGAGCATATGTTTCGGGAATATATCTGTTGCGGTCGCTGATCTGGAATGTCGCCACGGTCGCCATACTCATAATTTTGACGGCCAGCTTTGTCTGAGATCGTTCCCATATCTGACACTGAACATTTCGCCCCCGCAGGCGTCATTGCTGTCGCCGATTTCGCTTTGGCCAACATGCACCGTCGCTCTTCTTACCGCGGCGCAGCGCGAGTTTTGGCGGCGTCACCACATGGGGAAATCCGCGAGCGCGCAGCGAAGATTGAAGATTGAAGATTGAAGATTGAAGATTGAAGATTGAAGATATCAATATGGGCCGGAAGCGGCCATTGCAAGCATTACGCTTCACTGTGTCGGCGCATCACCCACAGCCCTGGATAGTCAGTGACCGCGCCAAAGCCGTCGACAAGGAGAGTTGCCCGATAGTCATGTTGAGGGGAAGTATATTCGTACGCATGTCCGTGGACGCGCCGGTAAGTCTGGGGAAGTGGCTTTATGGTCCAGTCTGCGGTGTCCAGCCACACTGCCACAGATTTAGCTTCATCGCTTTCCGACAAGTTCAACCGTCGAATGGCGTTGGTATTGCTGGCCGGCGTGAATCCGACGTCGATGTCTTTCAGCCCGGCCAAGGCTTTGTTTTTCTTGCCGTTGACGCACCAGCCGTCATCGTCCGCACGCTCGATATTGATCCGGATGTTGCTCCTGCCTATCCACCCGGAGACCGATGCCTCAAGACTTGTCCACTGTTGGTCGCAAACGAGACGATAAGCGAGATTGGCGGGATTTCCATCATGCTCGAAAACCGCGGCCCCCTCAATGGTCCAGCCACCGGCAGTTTTGGCGAACCGGCATGCGTCATGCCCCTCTTGATCCAATCGTTTCCAAAGAATGGTATGCATGGAACCTCGTCAATTCTGGTGCTTGTTCGCAGTGTCTAGCAGTTTCGCCGAGCGGCAGCAAAGTACCCAGATACGCCATCGAATTTCGATACTATTGCTTGCGTGTGCCGGGTCCAACATCAGCGAAGGCTTCGCGGAGCCAAGACTGGATTTTTTCGTCTACTTTCTCGTCGGGTTCGAGAGTAAAGTGGTTGGTTACGACTTTCTTCGTCGTGTAAAAAGAGGCCTTCAGATGCTCGTGGTCAACGGCATGCAGAAGATCAATGGAGCATTCAAGATACTGGCCTTTGACATAGGCCGTCGCAAATGTGCGCTTTCCCTTCCAGGCAACCATGGTGCGCGAGACTTTCTCTGTCACGCCGGGTCCAGCGGCCAGCGCATACTTTCTGAAAGCCATGAACACCGGCACCGTGTCTTGGTTTTTATCGGATAGATAATCGTGAATTTCATTGTCGCTCATGCATGATGCATAGCACTCGTCGCCAATGCTGTGAATGTCAGCAAAGTTACGCACTGGGTAAGTCTACAAAAACCGATTTGCGGCGCGCCGCCTGAATGGGCGCGCAGCCGACCATGGCACATTCGACGACGAAGGTCTGGACACATTGGGCTCTTTTTCCTCTTTCGCCGCACGCGGTTCGAACGGCTGCTGTCGGAAAAAACGACACGCCAACGGGCAGGGGCCTTGGCACTGCATCTTATGCGGCGAGCTGATAGCCCCGTTTCTGTTTTGCCCGATATAGCGCGGCCATGGCGTCAGCCGCGCGCCAGCATCCTCGAAACAATCAATCCGGTGCCGTCCCTGCGTGCCAATACGGCCCCATTCGCGCAGCAGAGACACGCCGCCGAACAAGTCAGGCATCAACCGCAAACGATAGAACCTAAACATATTGGTATCATGGTCCACGCGTTCGATGCGGATATCTTCGGGAAACATTTCAAGCTGCTGCATCTGACGACGCCTCGCGCATGACACGGCTGATAGTGGAACGATGAACGCCGAACAGACGCGCCGCCTCCGCCTCGGTGCGCTTACCGGATCGCACCATGTCGCGGACTTCCTGACGCTGGTGGTCTGACAGCTTTGGCTTGCGCCCTGGATGGCGTCCCTTCTTGCGAGCGCGCTCCAAACCGGCGCGTGTGCGTTCCCGGATCATTTCACGCTCAAACTCTGCGAAGACACCCACCATCTGTATCATCATGCGGCCTGCGGGCGTTGTGGTGTCTATGGCCTCGGTCAAAGATCGGAATCCCGCTCCCGCCGCACTGATCTTCTCCATGATGGACAGAAGGTCTTTCAGCGACCGTGACAGCCGGTCGAGCTTCCAGACAATCACAACGTCACCGTCGCGGAGCTGGTCCAGCATCCGATGCAGCTCGGGCCGATCCCATCGACCACCGGACGCACGTTCTTCAAACACGCGCCCGCATTTGACACCTTGCAGCGCTTCAACATCGGCCGCTCGAAGTATTCCCAGTGTTTTCTATGAGGTGAGCGACGATCGATGCCCCACAAATTCAACGATACCCGTCGGGACAAGTTTGAAAAGGCACGGTATCGGGTGGCGAACGCATCAGAGTACAACGAAAGCCTTCGGCAACGTGGTGATTTGACCGTATGGGTGTCAGATGATGTGGCTGGGTTTTGGGCATCGCCTCGCCGCAAGACACGCGGTGGTCAGGCCCGTTACTCCGATCTGGCAATCGAGATTTGCCTTACTCTGCGGGTCGTGTTTCGACTTCCGCTAAGACAGACGCAGGGCTTCATGCGGTCGATCGCCAAGATGATGGGGCTGGACCTCGTAGTGCCGGACTATTCGACAATTTCGCGACGCGGTAAGGGCTTGAAGATCGTTCAAGACCGGCGCGCTTCAGGCAAGTCTATCACCCTCATCGTGGATAGCACCGGTCTGAAAATTCATGATGGCTGCGGCTGGCATGAAGAGAAGCACGGCACCAGGAAGGCCCGCAAAACACGGCGCAAACTCCACATCGCCCTTGATCCAGACACTGGCGCGATCGCTGCCGCGGAGCTGACTACTGAACATGTCGGCGACGAAACGGCTCTCCCAGATCTGCTTGCCAGCATTGATGCCGGTGTAGCTCAGTTCCTCGCTGATGGTGCCTATGACGGTCAGGGCGTTGCAGACTGTCTGGCGAACAAATTTGGGCCCGAGATTGAGATCATAACTCCGCCTCCGAAAAACGCGGTTCACGGCGCGAACATACAGCGCAATCAGCACATCGATGCCATCGCCGAACATGGTAGAATGAAGTGGCAATCCCAGACTGGATACAATCAGAGATCACAGGTTGAAGCCCAGATCGGAAGGTGGAAACAAGTTATTGGCGATCGCCTGCAAGCGCGTGAATTCGACAATCAAACTGTTGAAGCTCAAATTGCCTCAAAGGCACTCAACCGCATGACAACTCTCGGTCGTGCGGCGTATGAACGTGCCTTCTAAATTGATTGGGTATGGGGCCAATCTGCCTCCAATTTGATCCCTGCAACACGGTCCGACAGAACCCCTTCGGGAGACTGTTCCGGCTGAGCGCTGAATGACAACAGCCGTTCGAACAGATCGGAAAGAACAGCAGCAACGAGCCTAACTTACCGCTTTGTCGTCTTAGCTGATATCCGTATCCTTGGCTCATGGAACAACATTCATCGACCTATCAGTCGTTTAAGATATTGCTCGGGGAATATTTACCCATTGACCGGGACATCTTGCATGTTGTGATCGGGTTTGTTCTGACCTTAGCTGCAATCCTAATGACACGGAAATCCCTGCGGTTAAGGCCCTTTTTAGGAGCATTCGTAATCGCCTGTCTGATCGGTGGCGGAATGGAGATACTCGACAGGAGAGATGATCTACAGACGTTAGGCGACTGGCGTTGGAGGGCAAGTGCCGCAGATTTTGGCCGCACGATTTTCATACCCCTAATCGGCCTGCTGATTGCTCTGTTTTTGCATATAAAACGGCGTCAGTAGCCATACTCAAGACGCCCCCCGCTATATGAGAGCGGGAGGGCGCTTCGTCACTTCGTATTCAGCATGGCGTCCCGCAGGATTGCATTCATGCGGGACTGGTAGCCCTTGCCCTGTGACTTGAGCCATGCCAGCACATCGGCATCCACGCGGGCTGTGATCTGTTTTTTGACAGGACGATAGAACGCGCCGCGCTGCATCCCCGCTAACTGTGCTTCCGTCAGCTTTGGAATGTCGTCATAGTTGATCTCTTCGTCTGGCATAGTCGCTAGCCGCTTGAGATTGTTCTCCTGCGCTTCCGTCAAAGGCGGGAGCGTGTCGAGTGTATATTTAACCTTCTTCATATCGCATCCTTTCTCTACGTGTTGCGAGCCGTGCTGAGATAATGCGGATCACCTCTACAGGTTCGTCAGTTGGGCCTTCTTCTGTGAATGTATGAGCGGCCAGAATGATGGTCACACTGCCGACCTGACCCAAGGTCTGCCATCGCTGTTCCCCGTTTTCGATCCGATCCTGCACCGACAGGTGTAATGGATCGAGAAACACACGGGCCGCGACCTCGAAGCTTGCGCTGGTTGGAGAGGTTCTTGTCCTCATGCCATGTGACGCGGGGTTCTGTCATTGCACATATGTAGTTATAAAACTATAATTATTCAAGACTATTGAATCGGGACTGATGCTGTAACCGCGCCCCCGACAGCCTTGATGTGCCATTGTGGGTTTGTATGGACTCACAAAGGAGAGCGGATGGGACATTACGAGCAAGACGACAAACAAATAATTCCCGAAAGTGCGGGCCGGTGTGACGCCTCTTGCCGAAAAAACGCATCCAGAACAAATTTACTCTCGCAAAGGTGGTTTTATACATGTAAATCAATCTTAAAAGTTATGCTTTTTGACTTGGGGAACGGATGAAGCGAGCGGCCATTCTGAATTATCCTGTCTGGTTCGTGGCTGGCGTATTTGCCTGCCTGACTCTTGCGATCTCAGCGATCCCGGTTGCTGCTCAAGAGAGTTCCGGGATCGATCAAGGTCTCGCTGCGCTTGAAACCCGGGACTTCGAAGCTGCGTCTGAGCATTTCGCAGCGGCCTTCGATGCGGGCCAAGCCGACGGGGCGTTTTACCTTGGCCGCATGCTGGAGCTCGGCATGGGCGGCACCCCCAACTTGAAGGCCGCTGTGGGCCTGTATCTTGCAGGCAGCGCCAAGGGATCAGCGCCTGCCAAGAACCGGCTTGGCGTGTTGCACATCCAGGGAAACGGCGTCCTCCAGGACTATGAGCAGGGCGCCAAGCTTATTTGCGAAGCGGCAGAATTGGGCGATGTAAACGGGGCGTATAACTGTGGCAGCCTAACGCTTGAAGGCCGTGGCGTTGAGCAGGACGAAGCGCGCGCCTATGCGCTGTTTCAGCAAGCCGCCGAGCTAGGGCATCTCGGGGCCAAGAACGAATACGCCAACGCCTTGATCGAAGGCAAATATGTCGAACAGGATATCGAAGGCGCCGTTCAGCTTTTTCAGCAGACGGCGGCCTCGGGCAATCCGGTCGGGCTCTATGCGCTCGGTCAGGCCTTCGCGGTCGGCTTGGGCGTCGATCAGGATCTGGTAAAGGCGCATAGCTACTTCAACATCGCCGCCACATTGGAACATCCGCAGGCGGCCGCCGCGCGGACGGCTCTGGAGCAAGAGATGAGCGCAGAGGACGTCACCCGGGCCCAGCAGCGGGCCAAGGCTTGGCGGCCCGAGCAGCCGGAAACGGAACGCGCAGAGACGAACTAGGCCGCATTGGTGGCAATAAATTACAGGCCTGATCCAGGGCCGGAAAAAGACGGGACGAATAGATGGTTGGTTTGAGTGGGCGCGTATCGAAAAAGGTCGGTAGGGCGTTTCATGGTTTCGTCACGCTTGTCTCGAGCGCCTCGATCATCTTCAGCTCCGTCACCGCATCCTACAGCCAACAGATCATCGTCGATCCGTCTGCGCCGGGTACTTCCTTCCTGCAAACGGGCAACGGCACACCGCAGGTCAACATTGCCACGCCGCAAAGCGGGGTGTCGCTCAACCAGTTCACCGAGTTCAACGTCGATCAGAATGGCCTGGTCCTGAACAACTCGACCACGGGTGGCGTGAGTGTCATCGGCCAGAACGTCACGGCCAACCCGAACCTGATGGTGTCTGGTCCGGCCGGCACGATCGTGAACGAGGTGACGTCTGCGGCCCCGTCGACCCTCACCGGCACGACGGAGGTCTTTGGTCAGTCTGCAGCGGTTGTCATCGCCAACCCCAACGGGATCAGCTGCAATGGCTGTGCGTTCTTGAACTCGACGAGTTCGACGCTCACCACCGGCAAGCCGATCATCAATGGGTCGCGCGTGGACCTGCTCGTCACTCAAGGAACGGTGAGCATTGGTCCAGGTGGATTTGCTGCTGGGGACCAGGCGGGGGTGTTCGGTCGCCATTTGATCGTGGATGGCGCCATTACGACGGATGGTCAGGCCGTCGAGAACAGCCTTGTCGTCTCCGGCGGAGCTCAGCGGGTACAAGACCTGAGCTTTGGCCAATTGTCCGGCACCGGTATTGTGGCGGCCCCAAGCACCGTGGCAAAAACCTCTCCTTTCGCCATTGATGCCAGTGAGCGTGGCACACTGACGGGCGGTACCGTGGTTGTGCGCAACCCCGAAGCCGGTCAGGGCGTGAACCTCTATGGGGTGGCGCGCGGCCAATCGCTGAGTGCACAGTCTGCGGGCGATTTGTTCTACAAGGACATCGAGAGCGCCGATGACGTGACGCTGACCGGATCGGATGTGCGTCAATATGGCGATCTGACAGCAAGCGGCGATGTTAATATCGGGGCCACGAGCTTTACGCTTTATGATGGCCGACTGATTGAAGCCTCCGGCGACATTGATCTCGGCGCCTCGGAATTCGTCGTGATTGCAGGCGAGGTCTCGGGCGATGACGTGACCATCGATGTAACATCGGGATCGCTGACCAACACCGGTTTCCTGATGGCCGATGGCGAGCTGACCATCCTCGCGGATGACACCTTCAGCCAGCAGCGGGAGATTGCCCGGGAATACGATATCTATTTCGACCCGGCGCTGCAGCAGTACCTGCAGGCCTACTACCAGCAACTGATCGCGGGCGGCCCTGAGGCCGATATCGCCGCGGAGATGATCGCGCGCGCCAGCCAGCATGAGATTATTGCGGAATATATCGACAGGGGCGCCACGGCGACCGGCACAAATGTGAACATCACCGCCACGGACGGGGATGTCACCAATACCGGCGGCGCAATTGCGGCCACGAACGATGTGCGCCTTCAGGCGGGCGCGGACATCATAAACACGTATCTTGCTCTTAGATCTCGTCTGGACGCTGAGGATGGCTGTCCGACAGAGGATTGTGGATACCGCACCGATTTCCATGCTGGTGAAATCCTCGCAGGCAACGATCTCGATCTTGTGGCCTTGCGCGACATTCGCAACGAGGCCAGCGATATCGCAGCCGCGAATAATGTGACCCTTGATGCAGGACGTGATGTAGTCAATGCGCTCAAAAAATCGAGCTTTGAGACTACGGAGAATGTTGCGATTACGCTGACCAGCCCGGTTGCGACAACGTATTGCGGAAAATCGTGCTCAACGAGCTACTCGACCGGTGAGTACACCACAATAGATGTGCATATCAACGAAGAGAACATCCTCTCTCCTGCGCGGATCGCGGCGCTCTATGGCGATGTGAGTATTGTGGCGGGCCGCGACTTTGTCTCGCAGGGGTCTCAGATCAACGCTGGCGTTGATCTTGATATCACAACCACCGGTCAGGCCATCCTGACAAGTTATGTCGACGCAGAAGAGCATTTCATCCATCGCTCTCGGCGGTCTTTGGAAAATGTCTGCACCACCGGCAAAGACGGGTACTGCAGCAATCAGATTGTCACGCGCACGATCACTGAAGATGGCACGGTTCTGGTCACCGCCACTTCCGAGTTCGCAGGCCGCTCCATCAATATCACATCTGGCGAAAATATCACCATTCTGGGAGCCCGTATTCTGGCCTCAGAAGACCTCGATCTGACCTCAACGGGCGGCTCGATCCTAATCGACAGCACGGACCTGCCAGACACCATCGCGCTGGATCGCTCGAACCCTGCCGAGTTTGTAGAACTGACCGATGATCTGGTTGCGCAGATCTTCGGCCCGGCCACCGGCGAGAATGCGGAGACGGTGGCCGAAAACACTGCTGACTACATTGCCTTTCTGCAAGACAGCGATCTTCTGACTGCCGTTGAAGCGTTGCGCCGGGCGGAAAGTGGCGCGGATATCAAAGGCGCTGCCCGTGACGTGGGTGTTCAGGGCTATGTGTCCTTGATAGACAGCACTGTGCTGCAAGGTTTGCGCGAAGATGCCGGCGACGCACTGACCGCAATCCATAATTCCATTGGCGCTCAGATTGATGCTCATAATGCGGCATTGGCGGATTACAACGCGGCTGTGCGCGCCGACCTTGCCGAGATTACCGACCTGCTGGAAGGTACAGAAGCAGACCGCAGTGCCGCCATGCAAGGTGAGCTGGATCAGGTCACGGCCATCTATGACGCGTCTGTGGCCTCGGCAGAGCAAACTTACCAATCAGCCCTTGCGGCCAATGAGGCGCAATACGGGCATCTGCTGACCAAACAGGAGCTACGGTCGCGTCAGGTGGGCTATGGCAAAGGCGCCTATACCGAATACTACTACGTCACCGTCCCCAACACCTACTACGTCAATCTCAAAAATACAGCGGATCAAAATGCTGCGAATGATCGCACGGCAGCGGTCAACGTCTCTACAACGCAACGCCAGTTGAGTTCCGCGCAGGTCCAGGCATCTTACAGCGATGCGGCCCTTTCTGCTCAAATTGCCGATCTCAATACGGACTTCCAAAGCACGCTGGCTACGCGCGCATCCGAAAAAGCCACGCTCTATGCCAACCTGAACACTGCCCTGACCGATGCGGTCCGCAAAATCGAATTGGTGATTGAACAGGAAGCGCAGGAAGAGGGGCTGCGCAGTCAGGCCATTGCACGGGGTACGGTACAGGACGGCGAAGCAAGCCTCGCACAGGCCCTCACAAGTCAGGAATTCGGCGAGCTTGACCGGATCGGGTCCATCTCGGTGACCGGTACAGGCCTGGTGCAAAACATTGCGCCGGAGCAATCCACGGCGCATGCGCTACTCTCCGATGACAAAGCCGAACAGGATGCGTTCCTGGACGCCACCGCATGGCGATTTGCAACGCATCAAGGGTTGAATCAACTCTCATCCACGCCTCGCACTGTCATGCTGGCGGAAGATGAGCTGAGCCTTGGTGCACAGGAAGATATTTATATCACTGGTGAAACCGCCTTGGCGGCTGTCAACGATCTGACTGTTGATGCGGGCCGCCGTATTGGCCTTCTGGGTGCGATCAACACCAACTTCCGCCTCAACATGGGCAATGGCACCCGCGAGACCGGGTATTTTGAAGAACAGGTGACGGTTTCCCGCCAACCGGTCTATACGAACTGCGGCAAGGATTGCAGCAACGTCATCTATGCGGATGTACCTGTCACGGAGAATGTCTGGGTGTCCACCGGCTTTGAGGCATATGACGATCTGGCCTATGACAGTTTTGTCGAGATCGGCGAAACCCTGCAGCTAGGCACGCTCATGCGTGATGTCTATCTCGCGGAGGTCCCGACACTCAACAATGAGACCGGTGAAACAGATCGGCTGGCCTATGCGCGTCAGACTGGACTCTACGATCTGACCAGCACCTCGTTGACTGCTGGCGGTGACCTCAGCCTGAACTCGGGCGGTGACATTCTGAACTTTGGCGGGTCGCTCGTTTCCGGCGAAAACCTCTACCTCACGGCCGAGACGGATATCCGCAACGAGGCGTTGCGCCATAACTTCACGCTGACGCCTGAACATGGCTGCGTGGCCTATGGCTGTGGCCGTCAGGGCCATGAGTACAAGGCCGCGGAAATCCTCGCCGGCTCAGGGATGGTGCTCACAGCGGGTGGGGACATCGTAAACAACGGGGCTGTCATCACCGCTGCAGGCAGCATTCTGGCGCAGGCCGAAGGCGATATCATCAATTCCGCGCTGACCAGCCAGTATCTCTATCACTATATCAGCAGCTCGAGCCTCTTTGGTCTCAAGCGCAAAAAGGAACTTCTGCATCGGGCCGTGATCTCCGAAGGGGTGATTTCCACCGAATATGGCGATGTCATTCTAAATGCGGGCCGTGACGTGCTCAGTGAAGGCGCGATGATCTCTGCCGGGGCGGATGTGCAGATTACGGCTGATCGCGACGTGCGTCTGACCGCGAAATCCGAAGAGCTGCATAATTACTACAAGAAGCGCGGCTTCAGCGGTCTGTCCTACGGCGAGAATCGTATCCGCTGGAACGAATTCTCCACCGCGTTTTCGCAGATCGAAGGCAACAACATCGCCATCTCAGCAGGCCGTGATGTGACCGGCATGGGCGCGCTGCTCTTCGCCGCCCAGGACATCGACGTGACCGCAGGCGAAGACATTACCTTCGATGCGCACCAGAACCTGCGCTATGTCAGCCGTTCTGGCTGGTCCATCGGCATCAGCTTCGGTGGCAGTGGCATTATCGAGGCGCTCCTCAATGATGGCGACGTACTGGAAGCCTATGTCAGCACCAACCCCTCGCTTGCGGCCGTGCATCGCCTGGCGACGGGGGACTTCTCGGCTGGATCACTGGTCAATCTGGCCTATCACTTGCCATCGCTAGGATCGGCGATCAACAATGGGGCGACAGGGCCAACGTCCATTACAGAATCTCTGTATGATCAATTGAACCCGTTTAGTTGGACGCAGGAGAATGCTCTCTTCGATCCAGATGCGTTCAATGCGGACTCACCTGCGAATGGTTTCCTCAATGGGATCACCTTCCGGCTTGGCGCATATCGCTCACGCCAGGAATGGACGGAAAGCCACGTCAGCCAGCTCATCGCAGGTCAGGACCTGTGGATCGACGCAGGCCAGGATATCGCACTTGTGGGCGGTACAGTCGCATCCGGAAACCGTGACGTCAGCCTTTACGCCGGGGAAAACATCCTCGTCGCTGCACTGGCAGACACCAGCCGGTCATCTTCGTCTGGTTGGGGGCTGTCGCTTGGATTTGGTGCTTCGGGCGTGACCTTCGGGGCGGATTTCAACCGCTCGCAGGCGAATTCGCGGATGTATACCAACGCTGCGCTCACCGCAGGCGAAACCCTGGATATAGTCTCAGGGCAAGACACCGTACTCATGGGCGCAAATCTTGCGGCCCCGGACATCTACCTCGATGTCGGCAACGATCTGATCGTGCAGTCGCGCCAGAATACAAGCGACTCCAACAGTTTCGGGTTCAATTTCTCGATCTCCACCTCGGGCGCCTTCAGCGGCGGGATCAGCCTTGCCGATGCCAACCGGAACTACACCGAAACCCCCACCACCATCGTTGCGCAGGAGCGGCTGAGCATCTACACGGGCGCCACGACCTATCTGCTGGGCGCGGGGTTATGGTCGGAGACGGGCAATCTGGACCTCGACACCGCCGTGCTGGTCTTCGACAATTACGACGACAGCGCCACGTCCACCTCGGGCGGCCTCAACGTTTCGCTGAACTTCCAGGAGACGCTGGCCTCGGCCCGCGATGCCTCGGGCAGCCTCGCCTACAGCAACACGCAGGCGATCACCTACGCCACCATCGGCGCGGGCAACATCACCGTGCGCGAGGCGCATGCGGATTTCACCGTCGACGCGCTCAACCGCGATCCGGACAACATGCAGCAGGTGCTCTCCTCCACCAACTTCTCAATCGAGATCCCCGGCATCAACCTAGTACGCTGGACCGAGCAGGTCGAGGATACCGTCAACCTCATCGAGGCGATCAGGACAAACGTGCCGGACCATGTGAGGGCTGAGGGCGCACAGGCGGTGGATCAATATCGTGATCTGATTTTGAGAGGCGCCACCGGCCTGGAAGCCGCACGTCTGGTATCTACACCGGAATTCCGTCAGGCTCTTAATCTGCGCCGACGTTATGTCGAAGCTATCGAAAACCCTGATGGCCTTGGACCAAATCCAAGCGCTCTGCTAGCCGCTATTGGACAAGGCGAGCAGGCGTTCTGGGACGCAAGCCAGGGTAAATATGTTATTGAGACTGACTGCGGCGCAGGCTTTGGGCCAACGCCTTGCCAAGTCTTAGTGTCTGCAGGGGAACTAAGCGCAACTTACACAGCAGCAGACGTAACGAATTTCTACATGACTGCCTTCGAAACCCTTCGCGATGCTGTTCATTCAGAGGATGCAGGTATTTTAGAGTTCGCGCGATTGGCTGCAGCGTGCCTCGCACAAGTCGCAATTGAAACTAACGACCCGGCAGTTATACAAAACGCACGCAGCCAAATTGGTGAGCGTGAGTTTGCGGAAAACCTTGTTCGTGCAGGTGTTGACCCTCGACGCTTTGACCTTACCGAACGCCTATTGATCGCCTCCAATGCAAAAAATGCTGTGGGTGCCGTGGCAATACGAAATGAAATAAACGAATTACTCAGTGAGGTAACAGCACGTTATGGACATGCAACTGCGGCCGGATACGGTCGTTTGTGGCAAGTGGCCAACTTTGTTGCAACCGAACTTGAAGCAGGGCGCGAGATCGGTCCCGATAGCCAGATTTTGGACACATCAGGCGGGGGGCGAATGTCTATGGCTCGTGGGTTCAAAGTATCTATGAGCAGCCTGTTGACCCAAGTTATCTTGAGGTCGTTGCACTATTGCCAGGTTACATCGTTGATCAGGCCATTGGAGGGGCAATAAGCGCAGCAGGTGTGTATGACGCTCTAATCAATAGCAACCTGGTCCCCCACGAAGATGGTGGTGTTACAGTTGGTTACAACGAAAATGGAGAGCTACTGTATCTCTATGAAAACCAGCTAACCGGCGCTTATTTCTGGTTTAATCCGCAGACCAACGCTGGATTTGAAAACATAGCAGCTGACATATTCACGCTGGCGTCTTTAGGAACAGCCTCTACCTTGAGAGTGCCGGTGACCACGCCGCGCCCGGTGCCTTTGGAAAGCCTGATTTCTAGGGGCCGTACTCGTTCCGCCGCTTGGGCCAATGACCAATTCCCGGCGGACTATTCTCCGCCTTACACTCCTGGGAGCACCGTTACTGATTTTGTATCGGATGGGAACCAAAGCTTTGTAAGAGTCTTTTCCGGAGATAGGCAACAGCGTAGTTGGATGATGCAAGCCGACGAAATACGAGGACTTACAGCAGAACAAATCGCGGATAAATTCGCTTTAACAGAAATTCCAACTCACATCACATCTGTTCGTCCCCCTGCAGGCACTCGGATTAGAACAGGACAGGTTAATCCGAACTTTGGAAGACCTGGTGGGGGCACGCAGTTTGAGTTACTGGATCGAGTAACAGATGGGTGGGGTGATGTTAGACCTCTCCAGTAACGTGAAAGCAAAACTTGCCGATTATTCACCAAACAAAGTCTTGGAACTGCCCACTGGGCGGTTGCTCCTATACATTGATTTGAAGGCAGCAGAGATTCTTGAAACCTGCGGATATCTGAATGTGGTCTTTGAAGACTTGGAAGGAAGAAGTTATGTGATCGAGAAAGCAGCACTTGGCGACGGAAAGGATACTAGTGCGATAGTCAGCGGCTCCGTAGAAAATGGCCTTGTTTTGTTGGGGCACTGGCGTGGTTTCGAGTCGGTATTTGACTCTGAAACACTTTGTTTTGAACGGCAGAGAATTACCAAGTAGCATGGGGTCATTGTCATGTGTGGACCGTTCCTGTTTAGCAAGAGTTTTTTTGACGCCGTGATCGTCGCGGGTTGCGGTCATGTGTCCGGCCTGTTTGTGCGGCACCGATGACCGCTGGCCCTGATGAAGTCCGCGTGTCAGATCCCTATCAAGTTGCCGGACTACTTCTGTCCTGACAATGCCACGGGGTGTTCTGGCTGCGGCTTGCTTTGATCATCATCACGTCTATTGCCCTTGCATCGTAAGCATCCGGCGTAGGCCACAGCGAGGTCAACGTGCGTGTTGACGGTCCATTTCGATGAGCTCGCGCAGGTTTTCGATCCCGAACGGAGTGAATGCGATGACGCTGTCGTTGCCGGGGCCGTAGACCCAGATCACGCCATCTTCGGTTTCCATATCGATGGCGAGATCGAAGATCCGATCAACGGTTTCGCCCAGTTCGGCTGCAACGCGGTCGATGGTCTTGACGGAATGGATCTTGTTCAACTGCATGGTCATGCCGCCTCAGCGAGGGGTCGGGTTTTCCAGTTCCATGGTAGAAGTTCATGGATGCGCGAGACGGGCATGTCGGGCAGCCGGGCGAGGACATCGGCAAGCCAGGCCTGTGGGTCGATGTCGTTCATTTTGGCCGTGACGATGAGGGTATACATGGCGGCGGCCCGCTCACCGCCGCGCTCGGAACCCGCGAAGAGCCACGACTTTCTGCCCAAGGCTATCCCGCGCAGGGCGCGTTCGGCCGCATTGTTCGTCAGGCAGATGCGCCCGTCATCAAGGAATGCCGTGAAGGCTTTCCAACGGCCATCTTTCTCGAACATGTAGTTGATCGCCTTGGCCACCTTGTTGTGCCTGGATAGTTTCGCGCGCTCTTCCTGCAGCCAGTCATGGAGATTATCCACCAAGGGCCGAGACAGGTTCTGGCGGGCGGCAAGGCGGGCATCGGCATCCAGCCCATTGATGTCGCGCTCGATGTCGAAGATGGCGTCGATCCGTTTCACCGCTTCCAGGGCGACCGGCGAGATCTGATGGGCGGGTTTGCCCTTTCGCACGTTCCTGGCAATATCCGCCAACTCGAAGAACTTCCGGCGCGCATGCGCCCAGCACAGCGCACTGGTCACCGGCCCCGCATCTCGGTCGGCGCGATAGAGGTCGTTGTATCCGCCATAGGCGTCCGCTTGCAGCACGCCTTGCCATCCGGCCAGGTGCTGATTGGGATTGGTGGCCGCGCGATCACGGGAGAAGCGGAAGAACGCCGCCGGTGGCGCTCCCCCATTCCAGGGGCGATCGTCACGCACATAGGTCCAGAACCGGGCTTTCTTCGCGCCACCCCGCGCCAGAAGTGGCACGGTCGTGTCATCGCCATGCAAGCGATGAGCGGCGCGCACATGGCTTTCGATCAAGGCATGGATCGGCTGCAAGGCGACAGTCGCGTGCCCGACCAGGTCTGCTAGGGTGGAGAGGCTCAGATCAACGCCTTCACGGGCAAAGCGCTCTGCCTGCCGGCTCAAAGGCTGGTGCTGACCATATTTCTCGAAGACGAGCATGGCGATCAGGCTGGGCCCAGCCCATCCACGCGGGATCGCATGGAACGGCGCCGGCGGCAGGTGCCTCGACAACAACCCGCTCGCGCGGCAGGTGTTCGGGGAACGGCTTGCGCACAGGTGGACGGCGCGTGAAGGCACGCACCGTGGTGGCTTTCTCGGTCGCCTGCTCTGCGGCCAAGGCATCTTCGGTGGCCGCCGCTTCCAGTTCTTCAAGCTGCAATTCCAACTGATCGATCAGCCGGGCGCGTCGTTCTGACGAGATACCGTATTTGTTACGGCGCAGTTTGGCGATCTCGAGCTTGAGCTCCTGGATCATCGCTTCCGAGCAGGAGACAACGGCTCGGGTCTGTGCCAGCTCGCTTTCCGCCAGATCTGCACGGGCCTCGGCGGCGGCCAGGGCAGCGCGTAATTTGGCGAGTTCGGAGGCGGCGTCAGACATGGCGGATGTCTATCACTCAAGCTCATGAAGAACCAACAAAAACAGGCCTGTCAGAGCAATTTATCCAGCCTTTGCAGGGCGTTGCGTCCAGCGTGGGTTGCGCCAGTCAATGCCCTCCAGAAGATAGCCCAACTGCGCCGCCGAGATCTGCACCGCGTCGCCCGACCGGCTCACCGGCCAGATGAACTTGCCCGCTTCCAGGCGCTTCAAATAAAGCGACATGCCCACGCCATCATGCCACAGGATCTTGACCAGATCTCCCTTGCGGCCCCGGAAGCAAAACACCTCCCCGGCATGGGGATCGCGGCCGAGACCCTCCTGCACCTGCAGCGCCAGCGTGTTCATGCCCCGCCGTATATCGGTGGTGCTGCCCGCAATCCAAACCTTCAAGCCCGCCGGAAACGCGATCATTGCCCGTCCACCACTGCCAGGATCCGCGCAAGCGCTTCGGGCTCCACGCCCACCGGCACGGTGACCCGGCGCCCGTTCGGCAGGGCTATCTCAACCTGACAGCCCGGAGGCGGACAGGGATCGACTGAATTGGTTTGCGGCGCGGGCGCTTTCGTCACGGTCACCGGCGCGAACGATACCGGGCGAGAAGACCCAAGCTCACCGTTTCGATACTGCCGCCGCCAGGTTGTCAGCAGCGACCGGCAAATGCCATGCCGCCGCGCTGTGGCTGCCGCTTGACGGTGGCCGATAAAGCTTTCCTCCACAATGCGCAGTTTATCATCATCTGGCCAATACCGGCGGCGATCACCGTCAGCGGCGGAAAGAACTTCGATTTGAGGGCGGTTGATAAAGTCGGACATAAGGTCGGACTTACCATCGGATCGATCCCGAGATCAGACGGCCGTCCCCGGAGGCTTACCTTGCATCTCAGTGTGCTGCGTAAACAATGTAGCGCTGTCCACTGTTCATGCGGCTCGATAGGTTCCTCCTCTCGCCAAGAGCGCCCATACGATCCGAGCAGTTTTGTTGGCCATTGCGACACTGACCAATCGAGGGGTCTTGCGTTCTAGCAGGCTGCGGATCCAATTCGCGGTTCGCGTTTGCGTATCGGCAACACGCCTCAGAATAGCTGTGGCCCAAACACGAGGAGTTTACGCAAATATCCGTCTCCCATTTTGGTAATCCGACCCAACCGCTCTTCGCCACCGGATGAATTTTGCCGGGGAACCAATCCGAGAAAGGCTGCGAACTGGCGTCCGGATCGGAAGAGCGAGGGGTCCGTAACCGAAGCAGCCATCGCTGTCGCGGTCAGTACTCCAACTCCCGGAATGGTCGCCAATCGCTGGCTGGTCTCGCTGGACCGGTGCCGTGCAAGGATCTTGCGATCAAGTGTACGGATTTCTTGTGTCAGGTTGGCGAGTTGATCGACCAGGCCCAGCAAAGCAGATCTGGCGACCTCGGTGATCCCGTCGTTGCTGTCCCCTTCGAGTTGCTGGATCAACCCGAGAACATTCTGAGGCCTCCGCGGTGCAATGATCCCCAGTTCAGCCATATGCGCGCGCAGTGCATTTATCAGCATTGTGCGCTGCCGTACGAGAAGGTCACGGGTCCGGTGCAGCATCATGGCCGCCTGCTGATCGACACTTTTTATGGCTACAAAGTGCATATTCGGGCGCGTAACAGCCTCGCAGATCGCCTCCGCATCAGCCGCATCATTCTTTTCCGCTTAACTTATCATCAGGTGGCCATAATGCGGCGGAAGGTGCGGAGATGTGCTGTTTTGAGGCGTTTCCATCCACGTTCCTCCGCATTATTTCAGAGCGTATCGAGCCAGGCGAGCAGGGTCGCATCCCGTTTCCATGACGGTGGATGAACTCCCGCCGCCGGAGGACTGACCTGTTGCAGTGCCTTTCGCTTCGTTTCCAGATTGGCCTTTGCGTAGTGGTTGGTGGTGTCGAGGCTCACGTGGCCAAGCCAGCTGCGGATGACCGTGACGTCGACGCCTGCCGAGACAAGGTGGACGGCGGTGGCGTGGCGGAAGCTGTGCGGCGTCACATGCTTGGTGCGCAACGATGGCACGGTTTCTGCCGCGGCCTTCACATAAGTCGCCAGCTTGAACCGGACGCCCGAGGCGCTGAGCGGCTCTCCATAGCGGTTCACGAACAGCCGCTGGTCCAATGCTCGCGGTTTTCGCTCCAACAGCTTTTCCAACAGTAGCATGGTTTCCGGCCAGAGCGGGCAAATTCGTTCCTTGCGGCCCTTGCCCGTCAGGCGCACGCAACCTGGGCTATCGAACCGGATCATATCGGGGCACAGATCGAGCGCTTCCTGTATTCGGGCCCCGCTGTTGCAAAGGAACAAGAGCAGCGCGTGATCGCGCATGCCCTCAACGGTCGAACGGTCTGGTTGGGCAAGGATCGCTGCTATTTCCGTCGGTTCCAGATAGCAAGGTTCCGATACCGGTGCCCGTTTGACCGGGATGTTGAGGATTTCCGAGCATTGAGCGATTGCTGCGGGATCTCTGGTCGCTACGAAGTTGAAGAAGCTGCGGATCGCTGCAAGCCGGCAGTTGCGTGTGCCAATCGTGCCGCCGCGCTCCTGTTCAGCGTACCTCAGGAAGGCAACAACATCGCTGGCAGTCAGATCGGCCAGCGTTATCTTCGCAACCGTCATTTTCGCGCGCTGTGCGGTGAACCTCAGGAACAGCCGCCATGTATCGCGGTAGGATCGGACCGTATGGACGGACGCGTTGCGCTGTTCAACAAGCCATTCATGGAAGAACGCGGGTTCTGTCGCAAAGTTTCGTACTGCATAAATACGTGTGGTCGCTGGACACAGTTATCCAGCGAGGGCGGCAAGCTGGTTGAAGGCTGAGAGCCCTGTTTGGCCTAGCTGTTCCTTGCGGATCATGTGGGCAACCTCAATCCCCGCTAACGTCGCGGCTATGGAATGGAAAGCCTTGAAGCCCAACATAGGCCGCGTAACTCGCTTGATGAACCGATGATCCTGCTCAACGATATTGTTCAGATATTTGGATTGGACGATGTTGATAATCCGTCCAGCGTTCGTGAACTTAAGGATAATATTAAGGCTTTGAAGACCGGCCAAGTTGGCGCCGCTTTTGTCGATGGCAATACGGTCCGGGATACCGTTTGTAACCACAGCTCGCTTGAAAAACCTTCGCGCGGCGGCGGTGTCACGTCGCTCTGACAGCATGAAATCAAGGGTTTGCCCGTCACGCTCAACTGCACGGTACAGATAGGTCCATTTGCCCCGAACCCTGATGTAGGTTTCGTCCATCCGCCAAGAAATCGCTGTTGGCTTCTTTCGGGCCTGAGCATTTGTAGCGATCAGCGGCGAGAACTTTACGACCCAGCGGTTCAGCGTAGCATGGTCGACTTCAACCTCGCGTTCGGCCATGATTTCTTCCAAATCTCGGTAAGAAACCGCATATCGAACATAGAAGAACACGGCGTATAGGATCACAGGCTTTGGGTATTGGCTTCCCTTGAAATCAATGGTCACGGTTGGTTGCTCGCCTTCAAACTCAGAAACCACCGGCTAACATATTTCCGCCACACACCCCAACAGACAAAACTTTGCGACAGAACCAATCGTTCTTCTGCCCTTTGTTGAAAGGCTTTACGTAAATCGCGGGAATGATCCGAGGCTCAAACCCCATCCCTCGCAATGTCCGACTTACAAAGTGTGCGCTCAAGCAAGCTTCCAGGCCGACGATACTGGGTGGCAATTGTTCAAATGTCGACACGAGTGCCAGCCGTTTGATCTTCTTGCGCAGCACAAGCTGCCCATCATGATCAAAGCCAACCAAGTGAAACACGTCTTTGCCAATATCGATGCCTACAGACAGTCTTCTGTCACGATGCCCTCTGAGCTTTGCATGGGCAAAGCCACCGTCCGACGCGCGGAGTGTTTCCTCGACGTGATCCATTGCAACATCATGCACGGTCTGCCGCTTGCTGGTAGTACCTCCTGCTGCGGCGAGGCGTAGCCGATCATCAAGGACTCGGTGTTGGATGGTCATCGTTTTTGCCCTAGCGTGGGTATTTCCGCGACATTGGTCGGCTGTGGACTATCAGCGCTGGTGAGTTGGCCTTTCGCCGTCGCTAAAAACCCATTATTGCACACATGATGGGAATACACAGAGAGCGGAGGGTTTCAAGCGTGTCAGCGCGGGCAAAAACAGCACGAGTATCGGGACTTGGCAGCGCGCAGCCTCTTGCACGCCTTTCCTTGATTTCGCTACTCGCGACGCTCTCCGGCGCGTGCGGCCTTGCTTACGAAGTCCTCCTTATCCGGCTCTTTTCCAACTACTTTGGCGACAGTTTTGCGATTGCTGGCGTGATCCTCTGCGCGGTATTCTTGGGCCTGGCCTTTGGTGCCTGGCAGAGTCTGAGGTTCGTGCGCTGGCTGGCGGTCGTCGAGATTGCGATTGGTATCTACGCGATCATTGCAGCCACAGTATTATCCAGTTGGGGTTTTGAGATTGCTGCGTTTGGGCTCCATCCTTGGGTAAATGAGGCTAAGATCACTCTACTGTTGGGCTTGCCGGCCTTTTTGACCGGCACATGTGTGCCGCTCTTTGCGGCTTACGCTAAGACTTCGCGCGAAAGCAAAAGGGAGATTTTCCCCCGCATCTATGGCCTCTACAACCTTGGAGCTTTCACCAGCGTTCTGGCCATCGAGTTCATCCTGTTTCGATCGCTCGGTTTGCAAATCACCTTTTACCTGATCGGATGTATCAATCTGATCATCGGTGGAGCGCTCTTGATTTGGCATCGGGCACCGGCGCAGAAGTCATCCGACAGTCCATCGACCCCTGTCCAAAAACGGATTGCTCTTGCCTTGTTTTTGACAAGCTTCGCCAGCGGCATGTTTCAGCTGTTTGTGCTGCGCCTGTCGTTCTCGATCTTTGGACCGTTGCAGGAAAACTTCGCTATTATCCTGTCCTCGGCGATTGCGGGTGTGGCTATAGGCGCATGGATGTCGTCACGTCGTTTGATCCGTTTTGAACATGTGCCGTTCTTGTCGGCACTCTTTGTCCTCGCGCTACTGGTCTTCGTGCCTGCATTGGTGCAGATCTGGTCTTGGCTTGCGGTGTTGGATCTTGGTGATCAGGGTGAAACCCTGGCCAAGACAATTCTCTTGTCGGGGTTCCCTTTGCCGCTGTTTGTCTTGTTTGGGTCGCTCCTGCCACTGGCGGTTGCGGCCCACAGACAGAATGAGGTACGCGCCTCCGGGCGGCTGCTTGCCATTTCCAGCTTGGGCAATGGTCTGGGCGCGCTGGCGATGTTTATGCTCCTCTATCGGATCCTTGATCTCCCTCAGATCGGCCTGGTATTGGCAAGCATTCTGCTTGTCGCGGGCGTTATTGCGGCCGGTAGGCGACCAGCACTTGCATCATTCTTGAAAGGCGCTGTGATTGCCCTCGCGTTGAGCTTTGCAGCGATACAGACATGGCCCAGGGTCGAGCTTCTTCTGGGCTACCGCATTTTGGCGCAGACCGAGCAATTGAAGAACCGCCTTCGGGACTTCGACAAGGTGGCTACTTACAAAGCCTACGACCAGAGTGCGTCTGTTCTGTCTTTCCGAGATGGAAGCCGGTCGCTTGTGTTCAACGGATATCACAGCCTGAGCTTTGGCCCCGGTGGCAAATCTGATCTGCACGAGACCATGGTGGGCGCCACGCCCGCGCTCTTTACGGAAAACACGGATCGGGCGTTGGTCTTGGGGCTTGGCACGGGAATATCCGGAGGTGCGACGGCGCGTGTTTTTGGGCACACACGCATTGTGGAAATCAATCCCGCGATCTTGAACATTCCAGCTCATTTTGTGCCAGAAAACCGAAATGTCATGGAGCGTCCCAACGTAGAGGTCGTGCTTCAGGATGGACTGTCTGTGCTGTTGGGATCCGGGCGCCGCTACGATGCCATCGTCAACACGGTGACGAGCCCGAAATACTACGCTGCCTCCAAGCTATATACCGCGGATTTTCTGGTGCTGGCCAAATCGCGTCTTGCGGAGAAAGGGGTTTACTCAACGTGGTTCGATCTTGATATTGACCGAGAGGGGATCGCAATCATGCTTAACACGCTGGAGGCGAGTTTCGAGCATTGCCGGTATTTTGTGATGACCGCGTCTTACTACAACGCGATTTGCGCCGATCATCCGCTGATCTATCAGCCGCGCTCGGTGACGATGACGCGTTTCGAAAACCTGGGTTTTGATGAATTGCTTGCGAAGCATGGTCTTGTGCAGGATTTTGCGACAAGCTTGAGCGCTTTGGAAGTGTCTTTTAGCACGGCTTTCTTCGCGCGAAATACCGATGAGATAAACACACTGGACCGTCCACTGATCGAGTTCGTGGTGGCGCGCAATGCGGATAAGCGGGCGACAACGGAGGCCTTATCTGAAGTGCTGGTGGCCAATATCGAGCGACAGCGCCAGTTCTCCACTGGGCGGCAATCCTGGAAAGAGAATTGCCGGATGATTGCGCGGATGAGCTATCTGAAATTCAGCGGGTGTGAATAGGGTAAAGAAGTATAGGATCGAACCATGACCGAAATGGATGACAAGACCGAAATGAATGAAAACCTAGAATTGCTGAAGAAAAGCTATCAGGCCGAAACACGTGAAAATCTGACGCAAGTATACGACCAATGGGCCCTCTCCTACGATGCACATGCGAAAGAGCGCAACTCAGCCCAACCAGGCGCGGTTGCGAAAGCATGCTTGGAACTCGTCAGTGACAAAAATGCCTCCATATTGGATGTAGGTGCCGGCACTGGCCTGATTGGTGAGGCGCTCAAGGCGGTGAGTTTTCAGAACCTTTCCGCCCTTGATCCGTCCGAGAACATGCTCGGCAAGGCGAAGGCTAAAGGGCTCTACCAATCCTATCATCTGGGATATCTGGGAGATCGACTTTCATTCGAGGACAATTTCTTCGATGCGATTGTTGCCTCGGGAATATTCACCGTTGGCCATGTGGACGCCTCGGTTTTTCCAGAACTGAACCGCATACTTAAGGCATCCGGGAGAATGGTGTTTTCGCTGAATACCAAGCTGTTAAACGAGGCCGGATTCAGCCAATTGCTGAACAAAAGTGAAAGTCTGAACTGGCAGGTCGAACGGGTTACAGAAGTGTTTGACATGATGGACAATCGATATTCCTCGGCCAAGGCCGTCGTCGTCTCGCTGAAGAAGCTTGTTTAGATGATCGGCGGAATCCCTATGTTCCCGGTATCGCGCTTTGGTGTTTGGGGTGCACTGCTGGTTCTGCTGTCTGTTATAGGGGGAAATGCAGATGCGCAGAATACGTCCGAAGGACACCTGCTAGAACGCTATATCCGACTCGTGCAGGTCGATCCGCTTTATGCCTGGCCCGGTGTGAATCTGGACGACATGGACAAGGCGGTTTCAGCCCTGGAGGCGTCGCGGGCGGAAATTTTGCGGTTTGCAGATCAATACAGTGACGCACAAAGAGAACGCATTGCGACCACGCTATATCCAACGGCGTATCTTTCGGAAATGCGGGCTCTTGAGAGTCGGCGCCGGGCTCTCTTGGGCGACACTGGCAGGGATCGGGTGGAAGCCTATCAGGCTCAGCTAGAACGCACGATCGAAGCGCATCTGTCCTATCTCGATGAATTGAGGGTTGTGCTGTCCGCCACGGCAAATGAGGTATCCTACAAAGGTCTGGAGTATCATTTCGGGCGCAGCAGTTTTGCGCATTTCATCGGCGGTGTTGAAGCCTATCAGGCTGAGGCTGTTCGCTCCCTTGAGCAGGCCGAGGCGCGTTGGCGCTGCTTCAAGGCAAAGGATACCGAGTGCGAAATGCCCTCCTGGCAGGCGCTGTCCGCTCCGGATGCCGTTGATTATGATTTGGGTGTCTTTGACCAACCTTCAGCACGGATCACCAAAGCGATCCGTGAGCACGGTCGGCTCGGCGGTCAGGTCGCAGGACCTGGTTGGGCTTTGTTGAATGGGTCGGAGTGTTATGGGAGAGACGCCTCAGTTCCGTTGTTGACATGGGCGTTCCCGACGGGTGCTGGCGTCCCGATTTTCCGGCCTGAAGTACTCACCGACGTCTTGGTGCATGATCACCGGATTGATGAGGCGAGCAATGCTTACGAGCGCATCCTGGACAGCTTAGGCATGGCAGGGTTCTTGTTTCAACCGCATACAAACCTTTATGCCTGCCCGGATGCCGCCAAAGACTCGGCGCGATTGCGCGCGATGGTGTTTCTCCACGAATTTGCAGGTCAGTTTAATTGGTCGGGTGGGCAAACCGGAGACGAGAAACTGAACGCCTCAATTGCTCGTGTGTCTCAGGCATTCGCAAAACTGCAAAATGCTGAGGTGCTGACCGAATTTGACACGGAAAGCGCGGCCTACCTAGCCAGCAATCTGCTTCGCGGCTTTGAGCGTGATGATCTGATTATTGTTCTGGGCGAAGACCGAACAAAGCAGCTTGAGAATGCGGTTTTGGTTTACAGGTTGCGTACACCTTACTTCGCCCAGGACATCATGAACCTTGTCTATGGCAACACAGCAATCGGCGACTACGTGCCTTATGCGCCCTGGGGGTTTCTTGAAGAGTTGATGTTTACGCGCAATGCGCCAGAACTGCTACTCGGGGGCACGAATCCCAGCATTGTTCGTGAGACCTATTCGCAGATTGAGCAGCGCCGAGAGGGTGTGTCGCCGCGCTTGCGCAGCTACGTGCAGGATTTGTCGGCTCGGTTCAGCGAGGAGAAGATGATTGAGATTCTGCTCAGGGGCCTCAAAGCCGAATACCGGTTGGCCAGATTCCAGGATCGCCCTTACCTCTTTGCGGATTGAGTGGTCTATTGATCTTCGACAAACCTTATGCCCGGTGCTTTGGTGCTGATCGGAATCTCAGGTAATAACGTAACTCTTGGGCGGGCAAAATGCCCGGCCTCGACCATGTCCCTGAGCCGCGTTGTGGCCGACAGTCGGAGCTCTTGAAGAAGGGTCTCTGCCAGTCGCCCTTGCAGATCGATTGGATATTGCGGCTGTTCTGCTGGCACAACTGCGACTTCCAAGGAGACTTGCTGTTTGCCGCCCGAGATATGTTCCCGCACCTCCACAGCCGTGTAGGGCGCGAAACTCTCTCCGAACTTGGCGACAATCGCGGCAATCTCTTCATATCGCAGTTCCACTCCGGCGATGCGGACAAAATCCACATTGGCCCGGCCTGAGAGTTCAAAAGAGATACCTTCATGGCCGCAGCTACAACTGTCCTGCCTAAGCCAATCCACGCGGTCACCGGTCTTGTAGCGGATCAGCGGAAAGGCCGTCGGGACGTTGAGCTGCGTGACCAGCAGTTCACCGTCCTGCTTCTCAGAGTAAATGCCCGCCGGGTTGAGATGGAAGTAGCCTGGTCGCTGGCAATCGCAATCAGGTCTACGCGTGCCAATTTCCTGACCCATCTCCCCCATGGCGTAGTGATGGAACATCTTGGCCAAGGGAAACACTTGCGTAAGTGCGTGCACTGTCCGGGCACGGGCTGGTTCCCCCGTTAGTTCCAGGAAGCGAATACGCAAGCGATCTTCCAAGCGCTCAAGCATCTGGCCAAAGAGCAGCAAAAGTGAAGGCGTGCCAGCCAGCGTGTCGGCCTTCATGGCCGAGACCAAGGGAAGATGATGCATCAACTGCTGCGGATCACAGATGACGGTTTGCAACCCTATTTGCCGGTCATTCTCAACATGGGTAATGACATGCTGATAACCCCAAAGGTAAATCTTGCGGCGTGCACCCGCTTCCACCAACTGCCGCGCCATATGTCGATAGGTTGTTGTACGCAGGTAGAACAGGGGCGGTTGCCCTGACGTGCCGCTTGTGGAGCGGATATCATCGACAAGGGACAACTCAGAAGACAGACGTTCAAACGGCGCAAACCGGTTTAGCGTCGCACGATCCAGAACAGGTAGAGCTTCAAAGTCTTCAATGCTCTTGATCCGAGGACATTGCGGAACCCCTCGCTCTGCGCAGATTTGCCTGTACCAATCAGAATGCGGCGATCCATAGGCAAAGGCGACAACGGCTTGAAGTTGTTCGATCTGCCTCATGGAAGCAGCGCTCTGGCCGGGTGAGGCACCACGTGAAGCGCACGATCCTCCATAACGTGGCTGAGGGGACCTTGATCGTTCTCGGATACGTCTCCCACGGCAATGATCTGTTTCAACAGTCCCAAGTGATCTCCGAAGAGACGGCGTTGACTAAGATAACGTGCCAGTTCCGAAGAAATCACCAGACAGTCATGCTTGACGACCGACAGAAACATGCCCGTCCAGCCGGGATTGAAAACCGTGCCTAACGAGATTGGAAGCCCTGCCTCCTGGCACGCATAAGAAAAGAAGACATCGAGCTTTTCTTCTGGCGGAGCAAAACAGAGAGGGCGCGCGATCCTGGCGTTTCGCCAAAGCGTGCGCAGTTCTGGCCAATCAAGGTCCGATGCCTCGGCCTCCAAAATGCTAAAATCCCCCTTCGAGGATCGAATGGGGACCAAAACCTTCGGCAATACCGTCAAAGTGAATGCGCCTGGTTAGATCGCGCTTCCGCAACCGCTGAATTTATAATCGCCGTCTGAATCGCCTTCCAAGCTGCTCAGGATCGTGTGGAAATCGCGATTTGCTGGCTGCTCGCAACCAGAGTGCAGAGCCTTTTCCACCATCGCGATATCTGCATCCGTCAGATCAAGGGAATGGTCAATCGAAGATTTGGCCAGAACCGCGGTGTTGCTCAACGCCAGCGTTGCAAAACCGGCAGTGGCAAGTGTCAAAGACTTGGCATGTTTCATGTCGGACCTCGAAATTGAACGATACAAGCTATGAGTGTTGTCAAGGATGATGGCAGAATAGTCAATGGCTACCCGCCCAGCTTTGGTGCAAACCGCATGCAGCTATTGCCTTCATAGTGGCTTTCGACCACGCGGCCTGCATTGAGTCTTGCGGTGTAGGTGCAGGTGAAAGTGAGGTTCTGACGGTTGTGACCCACCAAGATGGCCTGACCATATTGGTTGTAGCGATAGACCGGTGTAAATTGCGTCTCTGTTTCCTTGAAACTCCAAACAGCTTTGTCTGCCGTCTGAGCACTCGGCTTCCCTATCTGTGCAATGACAGCGTTGAGCGGTTGCCCGTTGAATTGTGCCTCACGGGCCGCACGGTTCTCGGGGCTTTCGCAGGCGGTGAGCACGAATGCGCCAAGAGCAAGTAGCATGGCGGTCTTGAAAGGGCTCTGTGTCATGTCGTTATGCCTCCGTTACTCCGACGCCCCAGATTGGCCAAGGCGATCGCAGAAAGAAGTTTCCACAACCCTTGGTGTGAACCAGATGTAGTCGTAATCCGTCAAATCGCCTGCCACGATATCCTGAAACGGCGTGAGGAAATTGGAACTAGCAGCATCTGTCTCAATGAGGACGATCACGGCAACTTCACCGGGTGGCAGATGGGTTGGGATGCCTGTACTCTTTCGAACATGCGAGGCTCCAACGATCAACAAAGAGCCATGCTCAGGATGTTTCTCCGCGCTTAGCACTTCGGCCATTTTTTGGTCGCGGGCGGTTTGCAACCGTGCGAGATCTCGGGCGCGAGCGTCTTCGATCAACCCACAATGGGCTTGGGTCATCTGAGCTTCATAATACTCAAAGCTTGCATCCGCCTTGTGCGTATCATTCTGACCTGTCAGCACGCTTTGCTGTTCGGCGTCCGTCAGATCGGCCCCGATGATGTCAGCCTTGGTGGTAAAGGCGGCATCAAAAACGGGCTGATAATAGGCCCAGGACGGCCAGTTGCTATCAGCCCAGTCCAGTGCCAGACCGAGACCCAGGGCGTATTCCGGGGAGGTTTGCCGATAGGAGGCGACAGTCTCGGTTTGCTCATGGCTGAGCATCTCGAAGGCAATACTGGGATATCGGCCTGCTTCGGCCAAAGCACCTACTAGAAAGGCCTCGCGCCCCTGATGGGCGTGGCGGCCATGACGTTCGCCCACGAGGATGTAGGGTTTGTCCTGAATGCCTGCCAGCATGCCCTGGAACGCGACAAAACGTTCCTCTGAAACGCCCCAGATGTGTCCGGCAAGAGGCTTGCTTTCCTGAGCTTGAGCCGGATTCAGGGCCAACACAAATGCGGCAATTAGAGCAAAAGCCTGCCTCATTGCAGCGCCTCCCAGGCTTTGGTGAAACCAATGAGGGAGATGACGGGCATTACATCTTCCCGCGCCGCATCAAAGAAGGTGATCTTCATATCACTCCCCCGTTTCATTGCTTTGAGCAGTTGCGGGGTGAGTTTTACACCTGCGTGACAGCCTTCGGAGTTGCAAATCTCGAACGGCAGAACGGCTTTTCGGTTGCCATCAATCTGGTACTGCCAGCCAGGACTCAGCAGGATACCCAGTGGAAAACTCAATAGAAGCGTTGGGTCTTCTCCGGCAAAAACCTTCAATTGCAGAATAAGCCGTCGAGTCGAGGGCTGCACAATGGTCTGTACCATGCGACAAGACCCAGCCTCGTCACAGGCCACGCGCCAGTCCGAGAAGACTTGAGCCTCTGCCGAAATCTCGGCTTGACCTTTTGCTCTGCTTGCTTCCTGAGCTACGGCCGATGTCATGCTCGCAGCGAGAGCAACAGTTGCGATCCAAGTTTTCAACGACAGCAGTTTCACCTTGATTGCCCGCATGAAGTGTAGGAGATGCCTTGAAGTTGTTTAACGAGCTTTGCAGGCAGGGGCCAGATGAATAGCACCTACAGGGTTTATAGTCGCCGTGATCGTGTGGGCAGCGTGGTGTATCCATTCTTGATCCTGCGCCATGCCTCTGTCGCTGCGACTTGCCTCGCCGCTCTTTTCCCGACCTATCTCACAGCGCAATCCGTGGTCTCAGATGGCGGGACGGCCACGAATGTCACCATCGGCACATCCGGTCTTGTCACCGTTGATATCGCGCCCGCCGATTCAGCGTCGATCAGTCACAATACATATTCCAGTTTTTCCGTCCCCACCGGAGGCGTCAACCTGAACAACGGGGCTGTGGGTGCGGGCACGATCCTCAATGAGGTGACGTCGGCCAATACTACCACCATTGAAGGTCCGCTGACGGTTATTGGCCAAAAGGCGGATGTGATTGTGGCCAACCCAAACGGAGTGGCGGTGAACGGTGGACGCTTCCAGAACACCGGCAATATCGCGCTGACCACGGGTATGATGGGGCGCACAGCCAGTGGTCAATTGACTACGACAGTTGCGGCCGGTGCGATTGACATCGGCCCGGGCGGGCTTTCCGGGACGATGGAAGAACTGGCGCTGATCTCCAAATCCCTCCGGATTGATGGCCCGTTGCGCTACGACCTACCACAAGCAGGCGCCCACGCGAATATCATCGCCGGCGACAGTACCGTCAGTTTCGACAGGCTGCGAGGTGGTTTTGGTCAGGACGGCAGCGGATTGCTGCCCTGGGCGCTCACCGCAGATCAGGGAAACGCAACAACAGATACCGTGATTGTGGACATCACGGGCAATGGCTCGCTGACGGCCGGCCGGATCAGTGTGACTGTGACCGACCAGGGCGCAGGTGTACGTTTCGCGGGAGATCAATTGGCCTCAGCAGGTGGGTTTCGCCTGACCAGCACGGGGCAGCTGGAACTGGCTGAAAGCCGCATCATGACACAGGGCTCCGTCAATGTCACAACAGGCCGCGTCGTGCTCGCCTCCAGCGACACCGAGCGCGCGGAAATCGCGTCTGAGGAAAGCGGCGTGACCATTGCAGCCCGCTCAGGCGATATTGAACTGGGTCAGGGCCGGATTGCCGGACGCATTGTTTCAACAGACAATCTGGCCTCCTCCGGTGGTGTGACCCTGTCGGCGACAGGAGATATCACGTCTTCAAGGGACGCAAATCGCGTTGCAGATCTGGCGTCGGACGCGGGCGATCTCGCCAATCCGCAGAACACCAGCAATGTGGTGTTGATGGCCGATGGCGCGCTGCGATTTGCAGGGTTGAACGTGACCAGCACGGATGATTTTCGACTAACATCCAATGGGGCAATTACACTTTCAGGGGCAACAGGCGAAATCGGCGGAGATTTCCGGGCATTTTCCAATGCTGCGCTGAGCTTTGATGTCTCCACCGTGATCGCCCAAAGTGATATTCGTCTCGATGGTACAGACCTGCGCTTTGGGGTCGATGACGCGGATCAGGCGCGCACAGAACTTCTGGCCGAAAATGGTGGATTCACCATGCGCTCCACCACCGGGGATATTCTGAACTTCGGCAGTCTCTTGCAGGGCAATACAATTGCATCTGACGATGTGGACTCGCTTGGCGGGATGACGATTTACTCCGCAGGCGATTTTATCAACCGCAGTTTGTCAGTTAATCGTTTAGCCGTTGCGTTTGGCGAAGCCATCAAGCCAGTCGATGAAACCGGTACACCACTCGATACCAAGATCGGAAACCTCTTTGTCGAGGCCGCTGGCGACATTCGAAACGAAACAGGACGGCTCTTTTCAAACGCAGATATCACATTGAACGCAGGCGGGGACATTCTCAACGAAACAACGTTCACGGCTGAGGTGGACCCGCTCACGATTCAACGCTTCAAAGGAAGCCGTTTTGTCAGTTCGCTTTTTTTGAAACGCAAACTCAGCACTGTCGTGTCGGGCGATTTCGGAGATCAGGCGATTGCTGGTGAGCAAGCCTTCATCCTGGGCATTGGCAATGTCAGCCTGACAGCTCAAAATATCCGCAGCATTGGTGCGGATATCACCGGGGCCAACGTGGCCATCAATGCCACCGGAGAGTTTGCCAACGAAGCGCGGCAAGTGGGCCAGTTCACTTTCCGGCAAAGTTGCAAATGGTTCTGCAAAACCTCTGGATCAACTTCTTTACGTTTTGTAGGTGGCACCGTCACGGCCTCTGGCGCCTTGTCCATCGAGGCTGGAAGCAAGGTGACCAGCCTTGCAGGCACGATGAGCGGCGCGAGGGGACTGACCGTCACTGCACCGCTGACCGAGTTTATCCCGGCATTTTCGCCGACGTTGATCGAGCATCCTGCAGGCCTCACAGGGCTCTTCAGCGGTCGCCGCGGTTATCTTGCGCCAAGCTATATCTATGGCTCTCTGCAATCCACCGGTGGCGACATCACCATCAATGGCGATGCAGATTTAGGGCAGGCCAACACATTTACCCTGGGTGAAGTCGTGATCTCCGGCACTCAGATTGAATCTGTACCTGCGACGCCGCCCGAGCTTTTTGAGCGCCGACCCATTGGCCTGCTGTGGAATGTCTTTGATTAATGCGTACCTTTCTAAGAAGCACACTTGTTGCGCTGGCAACGATCGGTGTGTTGCCGGTGTCCGCCCAAGAGGGAGACCCTGGCGAACGACTCCTGGAACAACAGACCCGCCGCCAACAGCTGGAAGGCCTAGCGGAATCGGAAACAGGGCAAGAGATCAAAACACCGGATGTGGCGGGCGTCGTGGAGGAACAAGTCTGCTTCCCCATCGATGTGATCCACCTGACCGGTGTGAGTGTTTTTAAGGATGGAAACTTTGACGGGCTTTTGGCGGAATTCGCGGGCCAATGCCTCGGCCAGTTCAGTATTGGCAATCTGCTGCAACGAGTATCAAGCGTCTATGCCGAAAAAGGTTACATCACCACACGAGCCTATGTGCCAGCGCAGGACATCGGAAGCCGAGAACTGACCGTTGAGGTCCTGGAGGGCAAGGTCGAAGCCTTCGTATACCAACAGGTGGATAAAGACGGCAATCCGCGCCCCGGCAAACCCCGCAAGCTCAAGTCCGCTATGCCGCTTCAGGTAGGCGAGGTATTTCAACTGCGCGATCTGGAGCATGGTCTGGAGCAAATGAACCGCCTTCGGTCCTCTCAGGCCAATGCAAACCTTGTGGCAGGTGAAGAGCCTGGCACCAGCCGGGTTGTCGTCACTGAGCAGAAAGCGGATACCATTCGCGGCACATTTGGTGTCGACAATCGTGGTGATGAGATCACGGGTGAAACCCAGGTCAGTCTGAGCCTGGAAGCCGACGACTTGCTTGGGCTCAATGACACGTATTTTCTGTCCTATTCCGGCGCACGCAACAGTAACGCGTTGGCGTTCAGCCTCTCTGTTCCCTACCGAAAATGGCTTTTTGCCGCCAATGGATCTTACTCGGAGTCGCTTTCGCCAGTGTCCGCGACGTCCGATCTTTTTACGCAGACCGCCAATCTCAATGTCACCGCGGAACGGCTTTTGTTCCGCGATGCGCGTTCAAAGTACTTTCTCTACGGGGGCGTCCACAGCTACTGGAACGAGCGTTTTGTGAATATCGCAGCGCTTGCCCCCCAACATCGAACCGGGTTGAGCTTTGGCCTGCGCCACGAACATAGGCTCGAAAAGGCCGTGATTGCAGCCAATACGTCGATTACCTTTGGCGCGCCTTTCTTGGGCGGCGATGAGAACCTCTCGCCGCTGACCAGTGCCACACCAAGATCAGAGTTCACCAAGCTGGAAACTCGGCTCACGTACATCCGGCCTTTTGAAAGCGGACAGCAGCTGACCGCCACGCTGGTCGGGCAACTGTCCGACAGTCCGCTGTTCTCCAACGAGCAGCTTTCCGTGGGCGGTTGGGAGAGTGTACGTGGCTACGCGGGCCATTCCTTCTCTGGCGACAGCGGAGCCTTTCTGCGCACGGAACTGAGCTTTCCGACAAAAGCACTGAATTTTCGGCAGCTTGGAGCACCTCTGGAAGACAGCTGGCTTCCCAACCCTGTCAAGAACGCACAAGGCGGGTTTCGGCCTTTCGTGTTCTTCGATGCCGGTTACGTCAAGGCGCGTGCGACTGGGCGATCTTCGACCATGTTCAGTACCGGTTTCGGGTTTTCTTCGCAGGTGGGGCGTACGACGCTCAACGGAGCACTTGCCGTTCCGCTAGAAGATCAAAGCGGGCAGGCTGCCGGGAGTGTTCAGGCCTATTTGGGCTTGTCGGTAAAACTATTTTGAAGACGGCGTAGGATCGTAATCTGAAAAGAGCCCACCAGTAAACGCGGACTCCAAGGGGAGCAGGTCATTCGCCAGCCCGATACTGCCGCCGCTATATCGTCAGCAACGAGCGCGACACACCATGCCGCCGCGCCGTTGCCGAGACCTGGCGGTGCCTCAGAAAGCTCTCCTCTACGATCCGGAGCTTGTCCGAATCGTCCCGGTATCGCCGCCGCGGCACGTCCTTGGAAGAGAGAACTTCAATCTCGGGTCTGAACTTATGGTCGGCCATAAGGCCGGACTTATCACCGACGCAGAATCCCCGTCAGACGGCCTCCGGGGACGCTTGCAGTTACCCACAAGTCCCCGATGGTGAACTTTCCGCAATGCGGGCACCCTCAAGAAGATCGGCGAGTCGGGAGAGGCCGCGCCATATGACGGTGGTCCCTGGGGGCGCATCTGAGGTGCGGTCGAGATAGCCTCCGAGCCGTGCGAGGCTCCTGAAAAAGAAATCGAGGTCGCGCGGAAGCTTCTGTTTGCTTTCGGGCGTCGTGCGTTCAAGTAGGTGGCGCTCGGCGTCGGTGAAGACAGCAGCAGGCGATGCTTTTGGTGCCTCCCGGCTGAGCATCGTCAGCCAGGACACGCGCCACGCCACGACGCAGCACAAGGCGATGCAGTTTGCCAGTCGATCAGCCGTGGCCAAGCGCAACTCTTCAATCCGACACCCGGTCTTCAAGGTCCGGAAAAAGGTCTCGATCTTCCAGCGCAGGGCATACCATTCGAGCTTGTGAACTGCGTCCGCGTGGGTCGCCACCGGCAAGTTCGTGATCAGCTTCCAGAAGACGGGTGCCCGGCCTTCAGGCGGATCGAGTTCCTCGGCATGAATAATCTGGAGATCCTGATGCCGGTATATCCGCTGCTTTCCGATCGGCGGGCGAACCGTCATCGTAGCGTGTCGGACCGACAGCACGGCGCAATGATCCTTGCCCTGCGCATCGCGGAACCGGACCTCGTGGGTTCCGCTCGACTGCACCTCAGCCATCACTTTGGCAATGGTCGCGCCACCATCCTCCGCCAGGCGGTCGACGCAGCTGCGCACCAAGAACCCGGTCCCGAGTTCCTCGGCCAAGCAGTAGAGTTCATAAATGTCGCTTTCCCGATCACCGACATGTACGCAGCGCTCCGGCGTCCCTGTCAGTTCGGTGGACAGGCGCAGATTGTCGAGCCAGCGCATGCTTTCCTCCTGTTCGATCGGTACCCGGGTCGGATTGACCTTGCGTTTAAGGGCGGCGGTTCCCTTGAACTTGCTGCGCGACCAGAATTTCGCCGCCGTCAGCCCGAGGGGTAGCCCCTCCGGCGTGATGGCTAGGCTGGCATGCATCAGGAGCCCGCAGACGGCATGTTTCTGATAGCGGCCTTCCTTCAGCTTGCGTCCGGTCGATATCTTCGTGAACCCCACCTTCTCCGGAGCAGAACGCTTGAAGGAGAATTCCGTGGTGTCCTGCAGGATCAGGATGGGACCGTCGGTTGCCCGGATGCGTAGAGCAGAGGCAGAAAAATGCCCCTCAAGGATCTTGTCTTCGCTGACGTTCCCGTTGGAAAAGAAGCGGTACGCGGCCTTGGTGTTCGACCAGTCCTGAAACGCCGTTGGTAGCGATTTCCCCGGCCGTTTCCCGAGGGCGTTGAGCATTGCCTCAAGCCGCCGGTTCAGCCGGACATCTCCCAGATCGCATCCGGCAGCTTCTGTTTCCACCCAATTCTGTCCCATGCCTGCACCTCAATTATTCGGTGCCACATGACGAATCATGATCGGTTCCTCTCGGGCAAGACCAAGTCTGAGGGGTGAATCAATTCGCCACACCACACTTGTGGGTAACTGCAAGCCGGGGACGGCCGTCTGATCTCGGGATCGATCCGATGGTAAGTCCGACCTTATGTCCGACTTTATCAACCGCCCTCAAATCGAAGTTCTTTCCGCCGCTGACGGTGATCGCCGCCGGTATTGGCCAGATTGTCTGACGTCAGCGCCAATGGGACAGTTTAGGGCGATTTGATAAGAGAGGGTTTCTGGCTCATCGTAACCACCGGTTCGGATCGTCATCAGAAAGCATTGAACAACTGCAACTGGCCTTGGAAACGAGCGAGATCGCGGTCGCGAAGATGACCGCAAAGCTGCGCCTTCCCGATGAGGAACCAAAAGACAAACCCAAGCGCCGCCCGATCCCCGATCACATCCCGCGCACGGAAGTTGAGCTGACCACTGGCGATGAGGATTGCCCTCAATGCGGTGGTGGGCTGCGCCGCCTCGGCGAAGACGTCACCGAAGAGCTGGAATATGTGCCCGGACGCTTCATTGTGAACCGCATCGTGCGCCCACGCTTTGCGTGTTCGGGCTGCGAGGCCTTTACACAAGCCACATTACCATCGCGCCCTATTGAACGGGGCCGCCCCGGTCCTGGGCTGCTAGCGCATGTCTTGGTCAATAAATACGCGGATCACCTGCCGCTGTACCGCCAAAGCGGCATCTTCGAGCGCGACGGGATCGACATTGATCGTTCCACGCTGGCCGACTGGGTCGGCAAATCCACGGCGTTGCTGGAACCTCTCGCCGATGCAATCGGTCGCCATGTGCTGGCAGGAGAAGCGATCTTCGCGGACGATACACCCGTGAAGATGCTGGCACCCGGCACTGGCAAGACAGCGACCGCTCGCCTTTGGGCCTATGGGCGTGATGAGAGGTCATGGGGCAGCGACGCGCCACCAGCCAGTTGGTATCAGTTCTCACCAGACCGCAAAGGGCAGCATCCCAAGGATCATCTGGCAAACTATCAGGGCTGGATGCATGCGGACGGCTATGCTGGGTTCGAAGACCTGTATCGTTCCGGTGATATCCGCGAAGTGGCCTGCATGGCGCACGTCAGGCGCAAGTTCGTCGATGTTCACCGCGCCCAAGGTTCGGCCATCGCAGATGAAGCCATAAAGCGCATCGCACAACTGTATGCGGTCGAGAAAGAAGCGCGGGGATCACCACCAACTCAGCGCGCCAAGATCAGGCAAGCCCAGGCAAAACCGATCTTCGATGATCTGGAAACATGGCTGCACGCACAACTGCCCAGCATCTCCGGCAAATCACCACTTGCAGGAGCAATCCGCTATGCCCTCACGCGCATGGCGCGGCTCCAGCCATACCTTGCTCATGGCATCCTTGAACTGGACAACAACACCGCAGAAAGAGCGATGCGCTCCATCGCCATTGGGCGCAAGAACTACTTGTTCGTCGGATCACAGACCGGCAGAAAGGCCGCTGCCATCGCCTACACCTTGATCGAAACCGCAAAGCTGAATGGCATCGATCCGCAAGCATGGCTGGCAGATACGCCCGCCCGCATTCCAGACTACAAGATCAACCGCGTCGATGATCTCCTACCATGGAAAACCGCGACATGGGGCGGTCGGGCCGGACGCTTACGACGTTGCTTTCGGCGTTGTCGTACAAGCTCGATTCCGAGGCTCATTAATTCAGTCTCATTATTAACGAGTTCCGACGTAAGCGATGCGCCGATCCCACCTTCCTTGTGAGCCCCTGATCTGAGATTCAGCCCTGACGGATGAATTATTAGGGAGTTTCTCCATGGAGCGCTCAACGGAGTTTCTCAGTAACATTGATATGGTTGTTGGGCCGCGTGGTCACCGCCGGTGGCCGGATGCGGTGAAGGCGCAAATTGTGGCCGAGACGTTGGTGGAGGGTGCCTCGGTGGGCGCGGTTGCACGGCGGTATGACATGCGGGCCAATCACTTATCGGAATGGCGGCGGATGGCCCGCGAGGGCAAGCTGGTTCTGCCCGCTTTGGCTGAAGAACCGAGCTTTGCAGCGCTGGTTGTGCGCGAAGTTGTTGAGACGACACCTGAACCTGCGTCGCCGCCGTTGGATCTGATCTGTGGCAGCGTCACTGTGCGATTGGACGTAAGCACATCGGCAGCGCGCATTGCCGAGATTGCCCGCGCGCTTAATGCACCCTCATGATGTTCCCTTTGAACCGGGTGCGGATCGTTGTGGCGACCAAGCCTGTCGACTTCCGCAAAGGGCATGACGGGCTCGCAGCGTTGGTCAAAAACGAGCTGCGCAAGGACCCCTTCACTGGGACGGTTTTTGTGTTCCGCTCAAGCGCTCCACCAAGTTATTTATGGACGAGACCCGCGCACCAGTGCTGGATCCTGGCAAGCGCAAAACCAAAACGGGCTACTTCTGGGCGCTTGCCCGCGATGATCGACCCTGGGGCGGCGCAGCCCCACCGGGCGTCGCCTTTACCTATGCGCCGGGGCGGTCTGGCCAATATGCGGATGACATTTTGAAAGGCTTCTCCGGCATCCTCCAAGTGGACGGTTATGCTGGATATAACCGTTTGCTCAAACGCGTCGATGGCAGGGTCGCGCTGGCCTATTGTTGGGCACATACACGGCGCAAACTGCATGAGGTTGCACAATCTGGCACCGCTCCTATCGCCGAAGAAGGGCTTAAACAGATTGCTGCTCTCTACCGGATCGAAAAGAATATCCGAGGCCTGAGTGCAGAGGAACGTCGGGTCGCACGGCAAGACCGATCAGCCCCGTTGATCGCCGCGTTTGAGGTCTGGCTCACCACCAACCGCGCCCGCGTCTCTGCCAAAGCACCCTTGGGCGAAGCACTAAAATACATCGCAAAATACTGGGGTGGGCTTTGCCTGTTTTTGACCGACGGCCGCGTCGAGATGGACAGCAACGCCGTCGAGCGCACAATCCGGCCCATCGCCTTAAACCGCAAAAATGCGCTGTTCGCTGGCCATGATGCCGGAGCCGCAAACTGGGGCGTCATCGCTTCCTTAATTGAGACCTGCAAAATGAACAGTGTCGATCCGCATACCTATCTGGCCGACACGCTCTCAGCCATCGTCACAGGCCACAAACAAAGCAAGATCAACGACCTGCTACCATGGAATTACTTCAAATAGGTGGGAACGCCGCACCGCTTACGTTCCGACACGCACACCACTACACAGTTTATAGGCGCATAAGGTTTATTATGTTAAATAAGTGCATCTTCGAGACGCTAGGCGAAATCTGTAGCCAGCGATTGTATGTCCAAACGCGGCAACGGAATCTCAGTATTTGAGAATGCGAACTCCCCACGTCCTGTCTCGCGGACTAGATCTAGTGGTCCCAATGAGTCCTCTGACGTATAGCACTCTAAAATCTTTTTCGTAATAATTGGCACCATCGTGCTTTCTTCACCGAAGTGCTTCATATCATGAGGGCTGAGCTGAACAATTAGCCCCTTCCTCAGATCTTCTTCAGTGAAGTTCTCATGGGACGGCCGGAACTTGTGAATGAAGAAGTGCCACGCTTCGGCGCGATCTGGCTCGCGAGTGAGCTGATGATGCAAGAACCAAAGCGTCGGCATAGTCGACAGATTCGGGTCGTGCTCGAAAACTACCTTACCAAGATCTGTCAGAGTGACTGGACGTCGGAGATTTGCGATCCCACACTTATGCAGCCAAGAACGGTAAATTGCTGCAAACGGCGCCCCGTATCCGAAAGGTTTGGCTAAATCTTTGTCACTGTATTTCGGGTTTGCCAGCGCTAACATCAGAAGCTGGGCCATGCGCGGTCTATCAAGCGCGAAGTTTCCATGAAAAAAGACCGTCATCTCAATCTCCTAATTGGCGCCAGATTTCCGACTTCAGAATTGCTTTCCCTGTGAGCATGGCATGACCTCACTGGCTACAATCGCTCGAGTTATTTAGACATCAGTATTTAAATCGGAAAATGACCATACACCGATCCACTAAATCTTGCTGTCTCGCTTTGAAGTTTTCGAGATTCCACGCCTCGTGGTCCGCAATTGAGCGGTTGATTGCCAAGTCGGAAACCGCAAAAATGGGTCGTTTGCCCTCAAAAGGTTTATTTGCGACTGCGTCATTCTCAGCTTGGCTCATGACCGTGAGATTTCCAATTGAGTTAATGAAAGGTCTGAGTTCAGGGTCAAGTGCCTCGGAGTTGGACGCCTCGATGTGCTCCAAAGTGGTACTGTGAAAATCAACGACCCGGGTTGCATCTCGACACACAGGCGCACCTTGAGGGTTGTCCTCGTACCACCTACTCATATGCTCAACCATAACCAATGCATACCGGAGGGGCTTCCTGGTGTCCCGTCCATACTCCATCGCAATGAGCCGTTCTCTGAACAGATCGTCACCAGCGAAGGCGGCGGTCAATTTGGAAATATCTTCTTTGAGATTCCCGAGCCGGAAATCATCAGGGCTGTTCCTCAAGGTTTGGATGTATGAGTTGAACACTTGTTCGACAGCATAAATCGGCCCCCTAACAACAACCCCATACCGAAATGCGAACCGTTCGACGAGGTCGCAGACTTTCACATAAGTCTCTGGATTGAGGGATGCGGCAGCGTGCAACAACGGAAAGCAATAGCTCTGCTTAAGAACTGTGGTCAAAGCATCGAAACGAGATCGGAAAACTGGCGTGAACTGAATGTGTTCTGGTTGGCATATCTGCCCGCGCGCGATCTGAGACAAACCATCAACATCCGACTTGAGCTGCGACACAGCTCGAAAAACAGCTTTCGCTTCATCTGCCGTAGGCTTCTCATCTAATTGTAGTTGAGGAAATAACTTCTCCTCAATCTGCTCAACAGATCCACCATGCGATCGAGAGATGCCGGATCTGGAACAGAACGCAGCATCCAATGCTTCGTCAGGCCGCAGCTGAGCACCTGTCAAAATCTCGTCCCAAGCCTGTCTCATTGCTTCGACGTCGGCCGTCTCAAGCTTTTTGCGGCGAATTCTAAAGTCGAAGCGCGCAGCAAGTCACAGTTGGTAACCGGAACACCACGACTGTTCAGAACACGATAGATGCGATTGGCCTCAGTATCCGTCCCTGCCGCCAACTGCACGATCAGACAATCCTTTAAGAACACATTATAGAGGCTATCGAGGATATTGCGAGTATCTTCATCATTTTCCGAGCGTTCCGCCAAGCCGTCGAGATAGGCTTCGATTGCGCTATTCGCATTTTCCAGTCGGTCATGTGACGCACGCGTAGTCGTTCGTTCTTCTTGTTCCAACAAGCACTCAAAATAGGGATCGTCGGCCTTGTTCAAAACCAGTTTGCGCACCAATTTTTTGGTTTTGAACTCAATATCGCTCGTCCGCTCGAAAGCCGACACAAGATTTTCTGCGCGTGCTCCTAAGTAACCAGCAAGCTGAGCCAAATCACCCATATCTTGAGCAGATTTAGCAGCAGCCTCGTATCGACGTCGCAAGGCAGTAATCAGCATGAAAACTGTAGCGAGTCTTTGTTGACCGTCGATGACGATCAAATGCGGTCTGGAGGAGCCCATAACTTGACCAGGGCTGGTTACAACGGCACCAAAGAAATGAGGCCGCGGCGATGACGCAACTCGTCTGCGGCGGCAACGATCCACATCTTCTAGGAATACGGAAACAGCAGTCTCATTCCAAGCGTAGTCGCGCTGGAAATCCGGAACGGAAAGCGTACCGAGTCCGCCAAACAACGCAGAGACAGTTGTTTGGGATGGCTGAAAGCTTAGTGCAGACTGACGACTAGTCGCATCGAAATTCGTCATTTTCTAGACGCCTCCTGCTCCCAAAGGTCATGAAATCTCAGCAGAAATTCCTGCGCACTCACGGGTTTTGGTTGTAGTTTCTCTAGGATGAACTCAAACCCGCCAGCAGCATAAAGATTGGCCTTCGCGATTCCTGCTCCGTCGCTAAGTCGCGTTGGAGAATTGACATCCAGTAGTTTTGCGATCTCGCGCTCGAACTCTCGGTCAGAATAATTTTCTGTATCTAAACGTCGAAGTTCTGCCTCGACGATCAAGCCTGCGATGAATTCTTTGCTGTCCCGGAACGGCTCAGGGTAGCCATCTATGAAATTAGTGCCCTCAAGATCACTTTCGTTCCCCAAGCCAGACAAGCAGGTACCAACAAGCAAGCAAGCATAATAAGCATCAAACAGAAGTAAATCACGGCTTCGATCCTGCTCCTTTGGAGTGTTGTGAAACATTCGTTGATCACGATATCCGAAGTAATCCCTTACACCTTGGTGAAGCACAAAGCTCATAGCGCTCCCCCCGTTTTAGCGTGGAAATTACTGAAGTTTTCCTTCCCCTTTGCCAATTCCGGTCGTCCGGTCACTGAGTCTATTGAAACGGTGATATACTCAACGTTATCGCGTTCGAAAAAAGTGTCTGCGAAACCCTCCCTTTCACTCGAAATTACAAAGATAATCATCTGTTCAAAAAGTGGTGGAATGAGCTGTCCAACCGTTCGGCGGATTTCAACGTCAAGTGATACTGCTGGTGAGTCAACGACGAAGGGAAGCTTGTGTGGGGCCTCTGCAAGCAAGGCTGTCAAAAACGCATATGACACCGCGAGCTTTTGGCCTTCGCTTACTGAGTTCTTAACTTCCAGGCCCTCAGTTGTTAAGCGGAGACTGCCATCGATAGAGGCAACTCTTAACTGCTCATTCGCAAGAATTTCCTGAAGATTCTTGTTCGTAGATTTCTTGATTCTATCGCGAAGACGCTTAACTGCGCCAGCCTCGACATTTCTGACGAGCGCTTTGAGCGCGTCGGTCTTTTGCATGAACTCAAATGTCCCTGCCGCAGTATCTCGTTTTCGCTGTCGGTCCTTCACTTCGCGCCGACATGCTGGGATATTAGTCTGCCAACCGATCTCACTTCGATCAATGTGATCGGAAGTGAGCTTGTCCAGCGACTCTTCAATTCCCTCAAGTCGGAACTCGATTTTGCGTTTTGCATCCTTGAACTCGCCGATTTCTGTAACGCCCGCCTCTTCAAGTTCGTCTTCGATGCGAAGCTTTCTCTGCTCCGCCATTTGCAGGCCATCTCGTGCGGTTCGGAGTTGCTCCAATGCGCCGCCCAAGCTTTCACCACGAAGCCCTGCATCTCTGAGAGCCAATTTCATTTGATTTACAACTGCAATCTGATCATGGCCTAGGAACTCCTTGGCATTCGCAACAATCGCATCCTTTTCTACGGGACCAATTGATGTCCCGCAGATACAATTGGCTTCTTCAGCGAGCTGCAAGAAGAACTCTTCAGACATAGTACGCGGTAACTTCAATTTCTGCATAGTACCGCCCAAAGCAGTTAGTCGGTCACTGACAGAAGCATGGAACAGAGGCGGTGAGCGAAACAGTTCAGTTGAGCGCGCCGTAAGATCTGAGATTGTCGCTTTGTCTCTTACGATTCTTTCTCTGATTTCAGCGAGTTCATCTGAATACTGTTCGTGCTGGCTAGACAACGCCCCAATCTTACTTTCGAGTTCGCCGATACGAGTATCAGCTTCCGATTTGTCACTGCGCAGTTTCCGCTCATCTCTGAGCAGTTGAGTTAGCTTTGCTTCGGCATCTTTGAGTTCAGTTGTGAAACGTTCGATTGAATTTTTGGTTGCTGCCGCAGAAATGGCTGCGGCGTTGCTGCGACGCTTCTTTGCCTGGGCATCGATATCGCGATAGAGCTCTGCAAAACTATCCAATTTGTACAATGCTCGAATTGAATCGTCGGCACGACTGGCACCTTGTTCTATTATTTCAGCTGCAAGTTCACCATCAAATACGAAAAGCTCTGTAATTCCCTTTTGCAAGGTCTCTCGCAGAACTGCAGGCAAGCGACCTATTTTGTCGCCTCCTGTACGATCCCCAACCGAGGTTGTGCTATACTCGCACCTTCCGGTTCGAAAATCGAACTTCATGCCCACGCGCCAAGGCTCGTCATCAATCGTTAGCGATAGCTCAAAAAACCCGTCTTCGACCGTATCGTCAGCCTTAAGCGATTGGACGTCGCTTCCCGAAAGTGGGGCACCGGTCAGCGCGTCGCGGAAGAGCCGCATTGTCGTAGTTTTGCCTGTACCGTTTGGCATTTGGAAGAGCGTCCAGCGCTTCAAGTTTGCCGACAAATCAATGTCGATATCCCTCAGATATCCCCTTAGGTTCTTAGCGCGCCAGCCTGTGATCTGTACTCTCATTCCTCAATATCCAAACCCGAGACCGGCATGTCCTCGATCAAGTCAAACAAGTCGGCCTCATCAAACTGACTCGTCAGTTTGTTGATTAGGCGCTTCTCAAATTTTGTGGCATACTTCGTGCCTTGCAAATCAGCTTTCTTAAGGGCGTCTGAAATGGCCTCGATGATACTTGGATCAATACTACTATGCGTGCTCATCGATATCTCCGCCGTCCGATGTGATTGCCGACAACTTGGTGAACCATTGGAAGCGATCAATGTCCGCCGAACGGTTTTCGTTACTTTCGTTCTCTTGTGCAGAAAAGTCCACGAAATCCAACACATGAGCTCGTTTAGAGCTATTCTGAGGGTCGGTGCGCAGGCATCGCCCCAATCGCTGGATGGTTTCGAGTTTTGCCCTCGAGGAAGCAAACAAGACGATGTTTTGCACCGACTGTATGTCGATGCCTTCCGACAAGCGATGACAGCTAACAAGACACTCCAACTGACCCTCGGCAAATCGCTTTAGGTTCTGACTCTCGTCTTGTTCAAAATATGTATGGTATGGTACGCGATACCTCATCAACAATTGCTGCACGTGCCGACCAAACTCAGCCGTCTCGACAAAAATCAAACACCTTTTGAAAAGCTCAGGATTGCTTTGAAGAAAGTCCTCAAAGGGTGGAATTTTCTCTGTGGTCGTCTTACGCACCCGCGCGATGTCGCGATACAAGGCTTCATCGCTGCTCACTTCCCCCGCTGCTCTTTTTGCATGGTGGCGTTTGAATATTTGGCGAATGACCAGACGGTCTTCCTCTGAAAGCGTGTAGTTGAGGGCAGTGTAGTCAAAGCTACATAGAATTGCCTTCTCGATCGCCTTCTCTAATCCAAAGCGAAACACAACCGGACCGATTTCCGACTCGATGAAAGCATTTCCGTCTTGATCATATTCACGCTCTGGGGTTGCACTAAGCCCAAGGCGATAGCGAAACCTGCTCAATTGGTCGGTAAGATCTCGAACCATCGACGGCGATCCCATCCCGTGCACCTCGTCGCACACCAGCAGGGCTCTCTCGGCATCTTTATCTTGGAGGTGAGGAATTACGGTCTGTAGCTGCTGGCGCGCGATCAAAAGCACCTTCGGGAGACGACAAGTCAGGTAAGATGAAGCTTCTTTCTTGCGTCCGAACTGGCAGAATACGGCAAGGTCAGTATTGGCAATTATGGTCTTATGCCATTGCTTCAAGAGATCGGTACCAGACATCGTCACTACAATTGCGTCAACTTCACCGCGCGATTGCAACTCCCCAATTATTTTCAAAGCGGTTCGTGTTTTACCGGTGCCCGTGGCCATTTCCAGGACACCATTGCCTGCCTCGATGAACTTCATCATGGCTTCCGCTTGATGAGACCACTTGTCCGCTTTAGGGTCACTCAAAGGCTTGGTTGGGAGTTTCGGATATGGTCTACCAGCCCCGTCGGTGAACAATACCAATCTTTGACGGATTGCTTCGGGAAGGTTCAGCACCCGAACATTAGGGTCCCGGTTGTTCCAAAGCTGTTCGAATCGGTTCTGATGCTCCGACACTCGAAGACCCTCGCGTGCGTCCACCCAAGAATAGAACACGCTAATGGACTCGTAGTTTCTAAACGCCTTAGCACTGTCATTTTGAGAGCCATGAAAGGCGACACTATCGCCACCGTTCTCTTGAAAGATGCCAAACTTGTCGTGGAAATCACCATCCAAGTCGCCCCTAGGCAGGGCCAGCCGAATGTCGAGCAACCCGTCTGCAATCATCCAAGCCAATGCCGAGAGGGTCTGCACTTCTAACGCTTCCGGCAGATCCTCAACCACGGTTTCCAGGTGGTCGTATAGGATCTGATCTGTTTTAGCTTGGTCACCCTGATTCAGTGCGGCCCAATCCTCTGAACTCATGTGCGGGCTAACGACAAATCTCGCGCGTCCTCCATTGCCTGCAAATACCGCCATCCCTGTTGAGGCCAGTTTCAACCAGTTTGAGGTGAAATATCCAACGCCACGATCATAGCGCTGAGCGGCAACCAGAGCGGGTTCATAGAAATCTACGATTAGTCGATCCGTTGACGTGTTCAGCGTCGGCACAGTAGGGAGTTGTCTGAGTGGCATTTGCGGCCGTTACCTTCTTGATCATGAGAAGGAGATTCAGCGCAAGTGATCCTTACCTTCACTATCGAGAGCTTAGCAGCATCTTTATGCCTTTGAAAATCTTTGGTTGTCACAGATCGTTGTTTCTTGTGGGTAGGTATTCAATCTAGCGGGCAACAGACTTGGTGCGTTGCAACGAAGCGACTGCGTGAGCGAACAGCTGTACGATCTCGTCAACATCAGACGCTCGGGTTTGACGCCCCAACCCAAGGCGAAATGCGTTTCGGGCTCGATCGGTCTTCCCAAACATGGCCAGCAAAACATGAGATGTCTCAACGTGCTCTGTTGCGCATGCACTCGAGGCGGAAAAGCAAAGCTCAGCTCGCAGTTTTTGCATGAGCGCCTGTGGAACGACCCCCTCAAACGTCAATGATAGCGAGTTGGGAAGCCTCTCAGTCCTGTCCCCATTTACTTGCAGTGGAAGTTTCGACTCTAGCTCAGTTTCCAGCTGATCACGCAATGCTCCAATCCGCTGGCAATCGTCCGCCATCTCATCTGAAATAATGGAAAACGCATGCCCCAAGCCCGCAATCCCCGGTGTGTTCAAAGTACCTGACCGCAGCCCAGCTTCTTGCCCCCGCCGAGCAATACCGGTGTCAACTTCACTCGGGGCTTGCGTATGGAACGATAGAGCGCCCCTACTCCCTTAGGGCCATAGGCCTTATGGCCGGAGAAACTGGCCATATGAATCGCAGAGTCTCGCAGGTTGAGTGGCACGTATGCTGTCGCCTGAGAAAAATCTGTGTGAAACAATGCTCCTGCGTCTTCGCAAAGTCGCGCTGCTTCATTGAATGGCTGGAGCACACCCGTTTCGTTGTTCGCGGCCATGATGGAAACGAGGCCTGTTTGATCCGACAATGCAGTTGAAAGGTCATCCAAAGAAATCCGACCAAGCGGGTCAACTTTCAATCGGGTCACGCGGGCCCCTTGATCCTCAAGCCAGTCAAAGCATGCAAGAACTGAAGGGTGCTCGACAACGGTGGTAATAAAGTGATTCCGCCCTTGGATTTTCAACGCATTGTAAGATCCGACGATCGCGAGATTGTTCGCTTCGGTAGAGCCGCTCGTGAACACGATCTCGTTTTCGCGACATTTTATAAGTTCCGCAATCTGAGCCCGCGCCGTTTGGACCACTCCAGATGCTGCTGCGCCAGGTCCGTGCTCTATGCTCGACGGATTTGCATAGAAGTCACGGCTAACCCGTACAACGGTCTCTAGAACGCGAGGATCAATAGGCGTGGATGCGTTGTGGTCGAGGTAAATTGGAACAGACATGTTGCTACAGGTTTCCAGCGATCAGTTCTGCAGCGTCGAACGGCGACTTGATGCGAACCGCCAACTGGCGAACACCGCGATCTATGTGTTGACGTAATCTTCGAAGAAGCTCACCGTCTTCTACTTGCGCGTCCTTTACCCCAAACTCGACGAAGCGCAGCAAATCAAGGAAAATTGGCTGAAAATCCCCAAACAGAGTGTAGGCGTTGAACTCTTGGCCTTCTGTCGCTTCGTCAGGAGCACCCGTGATCGGACCAGCTTCAAATGACGTGGTCATTGCCATTCTGCAGATGAGGTTAGGCGTTAAGCCCGCTCTCTGTGCCAGCACCCTAACTTGACCGGTCGCTGACGCCGATATTCGAAACTTGTTAATGTGCATATGTTTCTTCCTTTGCTTCGGTTTGAGCGAAGGTCGGCTTTGGGGATACCGATGTGATATGGCCTTCATCGACGACACCGATGTCAAAGCGCATGTTCACATGTGGCTCTACCAGCTCTGCCAAATCGGGGGTCAATTCTGTGTCTGTGCAAAGCATAATAACCTGATCGCTCGCCCGTGGCAGATAGTCGGACATGAGCTTAGTACGGTGCGCGTGATCCAAACGGGACAAAGGTGTATCGATAATCATTGGCAACTCGCGCCCGCTCGTACGCCCTAAGGCCCACAACATTGAGATTGCAAACAATTGGCGTTCCCCGGCGGACAGGTCCGACGACAGGATTTCATCGCCTCCTTCGCGAAACAGGCGAATTCCAAAGGTATCAGGATCAACCTGTACTGTGTGGACAAGTTTCTTGCGCGTGACGAGTCCGTTGAATGCTTCAACAAAGTGTTGGGACAAGGACGCCAACCGTTTTTCCGCTATACGTTTCTCATATGCATCCAGCGCGTCTTGCGAGCGGGTCGCCAAGTCTGTGCGTTCCTGTGCCCGACTAAGCGCAAAAAGAGATTCCCTCGCCTTGTGAAACTCCTTGTCGAGACGCTCCACCAATGTCCGCAGCCTTGTGGCTTCTGCATTCTCCCGCGCCAGTTCATTCTCCAATCCACCGAGTTCATGTTCACTTTTCTTGAGCTCGTCGAATGCGCCTGCAGCAGCACCTGGCCGAAAATTCTTGAGTTGGTCGCGCAGTTGCGCACGTTTTTGCATGCAGTTAGCAAGGTTGGCGCTCAAAGCCGCAATTTTGACGCGCTCGTCGGCGAGGGCTCCAAGTTTGTCCAAAATCCATTCAGGATCTGCGCCTAAGGACAAGACGTTTTCCGCGCTTTGCGATATCTCAGCGAATGACTTTAGGGCCTCAAAATGCTGTTTGGTCCAGTTAGGTTTGTTGTCCTCTTCTTTCGCAACAGAACTTTCAAAGGCCGACACAAATTCTCCAACGGCCTTTTCTGAATGAGCACCTTTGGCACTCTCTACTTGCTTCAAATATGTAGTCACCAGTTTGGGAGCTAACGCGAAAGGCGCTATGCCGTTCACATGCGACTTCAAGGCTACTGCGAGATTGTTGAACTCAGCTTCAACAGATTTTAGCTCACCAGACAGAGCTTCCCTGCTCATGGCGACAGACCCACCCTCTTGCTCAAAAAGGCGTTGGGCCACCTCGCTTCGTCGCGCAAGTTGTGTACGTTTGGAAGAAAGGGAGGCAGCGCGTTCCTCGCAGATCACAAGGTCTGTCTGCGCAATCTCAAGGTCTCTTTTGATTGCCTCGATGTCAGGACCATCTTGGTTGTCTGTACTGCGGGCCTTGTATAGCGCGAGGTCGCCTCGCAGCTGATCAATGATGTCCAAACCAAGCAACGATCTAATTGCATCCGAGAGACCTGAATTGCCCTGATCATCGGCAATATCTTGGATTTTTTCCCCATCGAAAAAGAACAACTGCGAAACGCCAGCGGGTATCATATCCTCCAGGTAGTGGTTCCAGTCCTCCCGAGGGATGTCGTCAACCAATGTGTCGTTTCTCGAAAATTCTAGCGCCTCAACAACACTGCTTCCTCGCGAGGCCCACTCCCGCCTGACTACATAGGTATCGTTTGTACCAAGGTGGTGACTTGTGAAGCTGAGCTCCACAAAGGCGTGCCGTTTAGACGCCGTGTTGTTTATTCGACGAAGAAGATGTGCCTCGTACTCCCCCTGCCCCACGCGGGGCCCGAGCGACCGTTTCCCATAAAGGGCCAACCGCACCGCTTCCAAAAAAGTCGTCTTGCCGGAACCATTGTGACCTACCACTAGCACGACCGGGCGTCCCGCTTCGATATTTGGAGACAATTCGAATTCGTGCGTCCCACCGTAGAGACCAAAATTGTGAACACGCAATGAGTGCAATATCATTGTTCGGCCTCGAACAAAGCATCCGTTGTAACATCTGTTTCATTGAGGGCGATCCGGTCTTTGCGTTCAGCGACTACGGCCTCTTCGTCTCGCCATTCTTGCTCCAGGATTGATGCCACTTTTCGGTGAATTTGTGTGCGCCGTTTTAGCCCACGCACCGACCGCTCAGCCTCCAGTAACTGGGCCAAAAGACGTGGCGGCACATCAAACTCGTCGCATACCTCTTGAAGAACCGTGGCATCTCCAGCTTGGAATTCGAATGCGTCGACCCCATCCAGCGGAAGTTCCCGACCGGTAACGGACAACACAATTTCTGATACTGAATCGGACCAATCACCCTGCTCGACGCGCCAGATTCGTCGGATCTCACGGAGTTCTTCATCTTGTATCAGGGTCGTTTTTTCGCCAGGAGGTGCGTGCGTATTCACCGCTTCCTGTGCTTCTAAGAGTTTGCGCAAGACCGTCTTGCGATAGTCAAAGAGATACGGCCCGGGGATAGGGGTTTCTGCTTCGCCCACAAATGTGACCGATCCATCACGCCGCCTGAAGTCTCTGAACTCGCGCTTTCGGCTTGGCTCTTGTGTTGCAGCTAATTCGTCGCGCAAGTCCAGGAGCGGCTCAAGCCAATCCTCACCATTGTCAATCAAGGCCTCCATTGCCTTGTCTTTTGTGACAACCGTACAAACCCAGCATCCGAACCGCGAGTTACCACAACTTTCTGTCTGCTTATCGACAACCAGCGGACATTCCCCGGCTTGCGCGTTCCTATACATGGCCAACAGGTCGCGATTGTCCGAGCCCCAAGGTGAGTTGTTCTGAAGCAAGAACCCCCATACGTCATCAACATTGAACGCTTCGATCGGTGTGAAAACATAGGCTCCCGGTAGGGTCGAGTGCCTCGAAAGCGCTGTGCCTTCAATTCGGTGCAACGACATCACTTGGGCGCGCGTCGCGCTCTCGGATGACCTAACTCCCAAGACCATTACGACTTCGCCAAACTCAGCGACGCGATTTTTGATGAACGCGTTAGCAGGATCAATTTTCAAACGCTCTGTACACCAGCGAAACCGCTTGGAGGGTGCTGGATAGCCACGCCCGATCAAGTTAACCCAGAAACTGTCCGCGATTTCCGGAACAACTTTCTGCGCTGAAATTGGCATCTCTTGGTCTGCAGCTGCCGCGTTTATCGCCGCAAGCGTTTCATCAATGTAGTTTACGATTACCGGTGTCTCAACCAACGTGTCCGAGCTGAGCACAAAAATTGGCTTGGTGCGCTTGTTCTCGGGAAGGCACAGTACAGCATTCCAAATGAGTTGAAGCGCGCAGGTCGAATCCTTCCCACCGCTATATCCAATGACCCAAGGTCGGTCATCGGCGAGATAGACGGCCTGAATATGCCGTTCCACGTCTGGAACAGAAATACCTGCTGCTGGTGGCTCGCTGCCCACGTCGGCTTTGGTCATGCTGGCACCTTTTGTTCGATCAATGATGCTTGGTAAGCGTCTTCGTTTGCCTGCTCTCTTTCCGTCAATTGCAGGCCAACAGCTTGGATGAGAACATTTGCTGCCAAGTGCACGGACTTGCTGCTTCCGTCCATGCGCGTCGCGCCCATGACACGCGGATGCCAAAGCTCTGTATTTCGCTTGCTCCAATCAATCTGGCCAAGAGCAGCTAACGGCTCTAGCCATGAGTCCGGGGACGCTGCGATTAGTCTTGAACCCAAAAGGCCAAACGCTTGCAACATCACACCGTGAGCGTGCACAGTCTCTTTCCTTAAGTCCCCTGCGGTCACATTACCTTGTGCAAGGCTTTGCCAATCCGGGATCACTTCCGATACACGTTTCCAAAACGCGACGACAGTCTTCTCGGTTGCGTCGCCAAACCTGTCTGCATTCGGACCTGCCAAAAGCTGGTTTGCTTGGTTCAAGCTTGAAAGAGTAAAAAGTGCCTTCGCGCGATTAGACAGTGAGGTTTTTTCTAGCTCTACAAAGTCCTGATAGAACATAATGTTTTCAAGGACGCTCGTGCTCAACCTAGCCAAAGGATTCCGACGATCGTAAAGGACATTCAAGGACCCGGAGGGCCGCACCGCGTTCTTGTTGAGATCAGCAAACATCTGCTGACACCGCTCTAGCCCTTCGTCCACAAACAATACGACCGAGATGGTTTCGTTCTCAAGCTTGGGGCGTGTTTTCAAGGCTTCTGCGATTGCCGCCCGCCTGTGTTGGCCGTCATTCAGAATTATTCTCGCTGTCATCGAGAGCTTCAGCTCACCGACGTTGCGAAACGAGAGCGTTTCATTGGCGGGTGTAAACTCGAGTTCACCATCTACTGAGGCGCAGAGAGATGAAAACGTATATTCTTCAAAGTTTTCAGAAAGATATGCGGTAATCTGTGGAACGCGCGCATTTGAAATGACGCGTTGCGCCCTGAGATCTGCAGGCAACTCATGGCCGTCAAACTCGAAGATCTTTGGTACCAATTTCAATGGGACCATAACCACGTAATACTCGGACCCAGCCTGGATGCCCCGAATGGCCGCAAAGGTGTAGAAATTTCCACTCATGAGAACCCTCCAATAGATGGAAGTCTATGGAAGTTTGAATGGAAGTCAACCAGATGTCTGTGCGTGGTGACGCTGCGGAACGGGTTTTCTGGCGTCGGTCTTTCGTTTTGTGTATTCTGGAGGTGGTGTTGTGACGGATTACTTCGGTCTGCTCTTTTCGTCCACCCGAAATTTTAATGTCAAACGGTTGCCCTAAATACTGAGGCTTTCTCAAATACGCAGCGAACAAGGTACTGCCACGCAATTTTTCACGGAGTGACAGTCTGCCGCTTTCTTTAGTCCACGACCCGGAATACGTCGCCCGTTGTTGAATCTCGGATGAGATCAACCCGCGTTCCGTCCCAGTGGTAAGCAAGGTGACGCCCTTGTGTAGGGTTATGCGCAAGATCTGGATAGAAGAGTCCAACACACTCACCTTCACCACGCACGCTTGGATAGGCGATCCCGTCCGAGTCGGCCGTCCGAAGCGCCGCAGCGAGTCGCTGTGAGTTTTTGTAGTCGCCTGGATCGAGTGCTGCAGCAAAATCGCTGATTTCGCCCCTTATATCGTGTAATCGCGCATTCACATCCATCAAGAGTTCGCGAAATTGGGACACCCAGCCCGAATCTTCGTTCGTAGCCGCCATGAAGCGTGCATGGTGATGTGCTGTTTCGTGGACTGCAGTTTCAAAGTCACTAGCAATGTAAAGGACACCCAACCGGCCATCCGAAAAACGGCTTGGACGATCCATACTGGTATGTGTGAACGGTGCCATCAGGTAACTGGCCCCCTGCCCTCCAACCCGTCGCTCGGCCGGGACCAGGTCGATGTTGCCAATGGTCTTCATCAGCCTTGGATTTGTTTTCTGCTCAGCTGAGATGAGCAAGGGCCAGTCTTCTGGCTCAGCGATGTCCTCGAACAAGTCAATTGGTGGGAACACGCTTCGGATGATCCGAACAGCGCGATCCCACACAACATGATTGACCGGAACTTCGTCGGCATTGATTACCAAGCGCCACGCTCCGCATCGACATACCGGCGAACGCGCATGAGATCGGTGAGATCACCGCCCAGCATGATATCAAGGGCTGATCGGTCACCAAATGCTGTGTTTTGCGCCTTGATCCAGACATATGTTCGGTCCGGTTCCGAAAAGATGATGCGAAGAGCTTTATGGATGCCCAGAAGATTGGATAGTCGGGCTTTCATATCCCGGTCAAGACGCCCTGGCTGACCAGCTTTCCAGCGACGATAGGTTCGCACTGGAAGGTCAAGCAGTACAGCGGACTCTTCATCCGTGATGTCCCACTTTCCGAACAGATTAAGGACGGCACGCAGCATTGCACCCCCTTCCTTATCCGTAATTTGGTCGGGTACAAAGTCAGGTGCGCGGGTTGTGACGGGTTGAAGTGCCATTGGACTCTCCTTTTGGCATCATATAGCAACTATGTTGCCAAATGGCAATATACATAATTCTTTAATGATCTCTGACCCAAGCGAACGCAATGTCGGTCTTTCGAAATTTCCGGCACGCCAGCGCAACTGCGCTGACCAGGCTCTTGGCTGCGCCCGGTGCCACCTATTCGGCGTCTCCGCCCATACGGGAAACGATCCTTCGTGCAAAGAGTTGGTGAAATCGCGGACAAAACCGCGATCGCTTGGTTCAGTCGTCAGCCGGGTCTCCGCTTCGCTCTAACTCGGCTTTCAGGTTTTCAATCCCAGATATCCGCCTGCCATCCGGCCGGCGCCCTGAACAGGGGCTCTGGTGTCGCGCGGTGCGCGCCAGCCTTCACGCAGAAATCCGGTTCCTCCCGCGCAGGCGCGGGTCCCTCCCAATTTCCACGCTCCGGCCCCCAGTGTCAGGTCGCCGTCCGGCCGCAGGTCGGGCTATGCCCTCTCCTGCTCTGCCCTTCGGAAGACGCGGGGTCTTCCAAACGTCAGAGACAGGGAGGCCTTCGCCCAATGGCGGAAAGCAAGGCCAAGCCGCAGACCACATCTCAGGGTCTGCAAAACGAGCCAAGCACCGCTCCAACCACGAAGGAAAGGAGCCTCAGGTATGGGCCTCGACCAATACGCATACATCAAAAGCGCCGAGAGCGGTGAAGAAGGCGAAAGCGCCAAGTTCACATGGCGCAAGCATTCACAACTGCAAACCTTCATGGAAGCCCTCTACGTGGAGCGCCAGGGTTATCCGCGACCGATCTCAACTGTGGCGAGTTGAGGTTGGAACCCGCAGACATCGACACGCTGGAAATGGCCATCAAAGACAGCGCCCTGCCCCACTGCGACGGCGGGTTCTTCTACGGCCACCAGTTCCAAGACGAACAGGCCACAGAATACCGCGACTATGATCTGGAATTCTGCGCATGGGCGCGAAGCGAGATGCAGGCCGGATCTACCGTGATCTATTCCTGTTGGTGGTAACGCCACTTTGCCCAAGCGCTCGGGCGTTTCGGCCCCCTTCCCTACTCCAGCCCTCACAAACCCGCCTCAAAGCGCTCTCAGGTACTCTGAGACACCCTCACAACATATCAAAGGACAAGGGTCTGATGCTGTAACCGCCATCAACTGGCTTTGAAACTCAATGAGTCCAGATCCTAAAGTTGGATACGCCCCTTAGATAACTCAATAACGAATGCAAACAAATCGGTTGATACCGCTCGTTCAACGCCCGGCCCTATAGCTAATATTTTCGTTATGGGTGACGCTTTCGTATCAAGGAAAAAATAGACGCCAGTGCCATCATCCGCAATCGGAATGTATGCCGGGTTTTCAGCACCAGCTTGCCCCCATTCCCTGAGCTGCTTCGTCACCTTTACCACGTCTTGCCAGAATGGCGGATCGTCTTGTTCAGGATCAGGCAAGCCATAGATTTCGGCGCCTCCAAACAAGCCAGCACCAAATCTCTGCAAGAAATCCCGGTATTGTTGCGGAAATCTGACGTTTAGGTCCGCTTCTGCTGCAGCGACCGCAGCCTCTGGGATAGGCCCGAAGGTCTCACCATCTGCGCACATTTCCTCGAACTTATGATTGTAAGCCATGGATTTTCCTCACTCAGTAATTTGCCCTGAGTTGACAAAACCTTGATATCGTTCTTGCCAGTAAGATTGCGAATAGTTCGGTTGCCTAATCGGGCCTCCTGGACCCGGAATATGCAACGGGCCCCCAGTAGTAGGACTGTAGCGGTTTTGAGAACGTTTGACCTCAATCATTTGTCCGGTTTCGCGTCCAACATGGTGCAGCTGAAGGGGCTCCCATTCACCATTTGCGTTGCGGACGAAGGGTGCCTGCCCATTGCGCATCCTGGTTACATTCCGGGGGCTAAGCTCGATATCTGAACGCTGTATCACCAACTCTCCACGATGGCGTACGATACCTGTCCAAGTCGAACTGTTACCAAATGTCGCCTCGGCGTTGGCTAGAAAGCCGGCTTCATCTGCACTCTGCGTCTGAACCCCACCAAATCTCTCACCTTGGGAAGGATCAGGCCGAAAGTTCCTTCCAAGACGATAGATTGCTCGGAACCCAGCGGCTAGTTCTACAACCGTGACAATGGTGTTCATCGCGCCTTGAACGCGTCGATCCGGCGATGAACCAGAGTACAAAATTAGCCCAAGCTCATAGTCGCCACCCTCACCGCTGCGAAGAGCGGTAAGCGCGCTGGAAACTGTTCTTACCCAGTTGTAGTAGTCTTGGTTTTGCGTCGCGTTGAATGGGTTTTCGACAAATTCCAACGCACCAGCATTCTGCCCGTCGCCATTCAACCAAACTGATGCAGCCTCATATTCTGGCGATCCCGGTTCAGCTGTTGCCCATTTGAGCACTTTGAGCGCAGCAGGATGCAGCCCCAAGGAACTGCTCATTTCATAGCTATCAGGGATTTGCGCGGCTATTCTCTGGAAATACTGGCGTGTATTCGCACCACTTCCACCATTTGCGATATGCCAGAACATGGCACATTGCATCGCTAGGCTCGCATGAGATGTAAAAGCAGGATCACTCGGGTTGGTATCGATAATCGCTTGAATGCTGGATTCGATGAAATCCGAGACCTGCTGCTCAGTCAGATTTTCCAATTCGCTAACTGGCACACCGCAAATTGCGCTGGAAGTTGCACATGGCGCTTCGATCTTGAGTTGGCCATCGTTTTCGTCGAAGTACAGTCTTTCATCTTGCCCGATCAGGTATGCAATCCTTGCCAGTTCCGCAGGGCTCTTTTCACCGGATGCAATAGCAGTTTCATAACTCTTGCGGCGATTAAGGTATTTCTCAAAATCTCCAGAAGCGACAAATTCTGCCAACTCTTGTCTGGAATATCCGCCCAAGATCGCATCCCGATACAGATCAACCGCTTGCGCTCCTTCCGCTCTTACATGATCCGGCACCTCTGTCCTGATCGCCTCGATGAGGTTGACGGTATCCTCGACCTGCTCGGTCCAGCGTACTAGGTTGATGCCGGGGATCTCGATTGAGAAGTTGGTGGAGGAGAGCACCTGCTGCATGTTGTCCGGATCGCGGTTGAGCGCGTCGACGGTGAAATCCGCATGCGCCTCGCGCACGGTGATGTTGCCCGCGCCGATGGTGGCGTAGGTGATCGCCTGCGTGTTGCTGTAGGCGAGGCTGCCCGAGGCATCGCGGGCCGAGGCCAGCGTCTCCTGGAAGTTCAGCGAAACGTTGAGGCCGCCCGAGGTGGACGTGGCGCTGTCGTCGTAATTGTCGAAGACCAGCACGGCGGTGTCGAGGTCCAGATTGCCCGTCTCCGACCATAACCCCGCGCCCAGCAGATAGGTCGTGGCGCCCGTGTAGATGCTCAGCCGCTCCTGCGCAACGATGGTGGTGGGGGTTTCGGTGTAGTTCCGGTTGGCATCGGCAAGGCTGATCCCGCCGCTGAAGGCGCCCGAGGTGGAGATCGAGAAATTGAACCCGAAACTGTTGGAGTCGCTTGTATTCTGGCGCGACTGCACGATCAGATCGTTGCCGACATCGAGGTAGATGTCCGGGGCCGCAAGATTTGCGCCCATGAGTACGGTGTCTTGCCCTGAGACTATATCCAGGGTTTCGCCTGCGGTGAGCGCAGCGTTGGTATACATCCGCGAATTCGCCTGCGAGCGGTTGAAATCCGCCCCGAAGGTCACGCCCGAAGCACCAAATCCAAGCGACAGCCCCCAACCAGACGAAGATGACCGGCTGGTGTCTGCCAGTGCAGCGACGAGGATGTTTTCCCCGGCGTAAAGGCTGACGTCACGGTTTCCGGATGCGACTGTACCGCCCACAAGTGCGATATCCTGGCCTGCGTCGATCCACAGGTCCTGACCTGCGATGAGCTGGCTGACGTGGCTTTCCGTCCATTCCTGGCGTGAGCGATATGCGCCAAGCCGGAAGGTGATCCCATTGAGGAAACCATTCGCAGGTGAGTCCGCATTGAACGCATCTGGATCGAAGAGAGCATTCTCCTGCGTCCAACTAAACGGGTTCAATTGATCATACAGAGATTCTGTAATGGACGTTGGCCCTGTCGCCCCATTGTTGATCGCCGATCCTAGCGATGGCAAGTGATAGGCCAGATTGACCAGTGATCCAGCCGAGAAGTCCCCCGTCGCCAGGCGATGCACGGCCGCAAGCGAGGGGTTGGTGCTGACATAGGCTTCCAGTACGTCGCCATCATTGAGGAGCGCCTCGATAATGCCACTGCCACCGAAGCTGATGCCGATGGACCAGCCAGAACGGCTGACATAGCGCAGGTTCTGGTGCGCATCGAAGGTAATGTCTTCGCCTGCGGTCACGTCGATGTCCTGGGCGGCGAAGAGCAGCGCGCCCATGCCGGTCACATCACGGCCTGCTGAGATGGCGATGTTGTTGCCTTCGATCTGCGAAAACGCGGTGGAGAATTCGTTCCAGCGGATACGATTCTCGCCGTAGGACAGACCGCTGAAGCCGCGCTTCTTGTAGTAATTATGCAGCTCTTCGGATTTCGCGGTCAGACGCACGTCGCGATCAGCCGTAATCTGCACATCCGCCCCGGCAGAGATCATCGCGCCTTCACTGAGCACGTCACGGCCCGCATTTAGAATGACATCGCCATATTCGGTGGAAATCACCCCTTCGGAGATCACGGCCCGATGCAGAAGTTCCTTTTTGCGCTTGAGACCAAAGAGGCTCGAGCTGCTGATATAGTGATAGAGATACTGGCTGGTCAGCGCGGAATTGATGATATCGCCTTCGGCCTGCGCCAGAATGCTGCCTGCAGCGGTGATGACAGCCCCGTTGTTTACGATGTCCCCACCCGCTGTGAGCACCATCCCTGAGCCGGCGAGGATTTCCGCGGCCTTGTACTCATGGCCCTGACGGCCACAGCCATAGGCCACGCAGCCATGTTCAGGCGTCAGCGTGAAGTTATGGCGCAACGCCTCGTTGCGGATATCCGTCTCGGCCGTGAGGTAGAGGTTTTCGCCGGAAACGAGCGACCCGCCAAAGTTCAGAATGTCACCGCCCGAGTTCAGGCTGAGGTCACCGCCAGCAGTCAACGAGGTGCTGGTCAGATCGTAGAGTCCAGTCTGACGCGCATAGGCCAGCCGATCTGTTTCACCGGTCTCATTGTTGAGTGTCGGGACCTCCGCGAGATAGACATCACGCATGAGCGTGCCTAGCTGCAGGGTTTCGCCGATCTCGACAAAACTGTCATAGGCCAGATCGTCATATGCCTCAAAGCCGGTGGACACCCAGACATTCTCCGTGACAGGTACATCCGCATAGATGACGTTGCTGCAATCCTTGCCGCAGTTCGTATAGACCGGTTGGCGGGAAACCGTCACCTGTTCTTCAAAATACCCGGTCTCGCGGGTGCCATTGCCCATGTTGAGGCGGAAGTTGGTGTTGATCGCACCCAGAAGGCCAATACGGCGGCCCGCATCAACAGTCAGATCGTTGACAGCCGCCAAGGCGGTTTCACCAGTGATATAAATATCTTCCTGTGCACCAAGGCTCAGCTCATCTTCCGCCAGCATGACAGTGCGAGGCGTGGATGAGAGTTGATTCAACCCTTGATGCGTTGCAAATCGCCATGCGGTGGCGTCCAGGAACGCATCCTGTTCGGCTTTGTCATCGGAGAGTAGCGCATGCGCCGTGGATTGCTCCGGCGCAATGTTTTGCACCAGGCCTGTACCGGTCACCGAGATGGACCCGATCCGGTCAAGCTCGCCGAATTCCTGACTTGTGAGGGCCTGTGCGAGGCTTGCTTCGCCGTCCTGTACCGTACCCCGTGCAATGGCCTGACTGCGCAGCCCCTCTTCCTGCGCTTCCTGTTCAATCACCAATTCGATTTTGCGGACCGCATCGGTCAGGGCAGTGTTCAGGTTGGCATAGAGCGTGGCTTTTTCGGATGCGCGCGTAGCCAGCGTGCTTTGGAAGTCCGTATTGAGATCGGCAATTTGAGCAGAAAGGGCCGCATCGCTGTAAGATGCCTGGACCTGCGCGGAACTCAACTGGCGTTGCGTTGTAGAGACGTTGACCGCTGCCGTGCGATCATTCGCAGCATTTTGATCCGCTGTATTTTTGAGATTGACGTAGTAGGTGTTGGGGACGGTGACGTAGTAGTATTCGGTATAGGCGCCTTTGCCATAGCCCACCTGACGCGACCGTAGCTCCTGTTTGGTCAGCAGATGCCCGTATTGCGCCTCATTGGCCGCAAGGGCTGATTGGTAAGTTTGCTCTGCCGAGGCCACAGACGCGTCATAGATGGCCGTGACCTGATCCAGCTCACCTTGCATGGCGGCACTGCGGTCTGCTTCTGTACCTTCCAGCAGGTCGGTAATCTCGGCAAGGTCGGCGCGCACAGCCGCGTTGTAATCCGCCAATGCCGCATTATGAGCATCAATCTGAGCGCCAATGGAATTATGGATTGCGGTCAGTGCGTCGCCGGCATCTTCGCGCAAACCTTGCAGCACAGTGCTGTCTATCAAGGACACATAGCCCTGAACACCCACGTCACGGGCAGCGCCTTTGATATCCGCGCCACTTTCCGCCCGGCGCAACGCTTCAACGGCAGTCAGAAGATCGCTGTCTTGCAGAAAGGCAATGTAGTCAGCAGTGTTTTCGGCCACCGTCTCCGCATTCTCGCCGGTGGCCGGGCCGAAGATCTGCGCAACCAGATCATCGGTCAGTTCTACAAACTCGGCAGGGTTCGAGCGATCCAGCGCGATGGTGTCTGGCAGGTCCGTGCTGTCGATTAGGATCGAGCCGCCCGTTGAGGTCAGATCGAGGTCTTCTGAGGCCAGAATACGGGCTCCCAGAATGGTGATATTTTCGCCAGATGTGATATTGATGGAGCGGCCTGCGAACTCGGAAGTGGCGGTGACCAGAACCGTGCCATCTTCAGTGATCGTGCGCGTGACAATCTGATTGCTGCAGTACCCGTCTTTGCCGGTGGTGCAGACATTTTCCAAAGACCGCCGAGAGCGATGGATGAAATGCTCTTCTGCGTCGACATAACTTGTCAGGATGGCCTGACCGGTGGTTGTGATATCAAGATCAACGCCAGCGTTGATCTGAGACCCCTGCGAGACAAAGTCGCGGCCCGCCACAATACTCACATCGCCATAGAGCGCCGCGATCCGCGCAGGAGAGAGGATGTTCTCTTCGTTGATATGCACATCTATTGTGGTGTACTCACCGGTCGAGTAGCTCGTTGAGCACGATTTTCCGCAATACGTTGTCGCAACCGGGCTGGTCAGCGTAATCGCAACATTCTCCGTAGTCTCAAAGCTCGATTTTTTGAGCGCATTGACTACATCACGTCCTGCATCAAGGGTCACATTATTCGCGGCTGCGATATCGCTGGCCTCGTTGCGAATGTCGCGCAAGGCCACAAGATCGAGATCGTTGCCTGCGAGGATTTCACCAGCATGGAAATCGGTGCGGTATCCACAATCCTCTGTCGGACAGCCATCCTCAGCGTCCAGACGAGATCTAAGAGCAAGATACGTGTTTATGATGTCCGCGCCCGCCTGAAGGCGCACATCGTTCGTGGCCGCAATTGCGCCGCCGGTATTGGTGACATCCCCGTCCGTGGCGGTGATGTTCACATTTGTGCCGGTCGCCGTGGCGCCCCTGTCGATATATTCCGCAATAATCTCATGCTGGCTGGCGCGCGCGATCATCTCCGCGGCGATATCGGCCTCAGGGCCGCCCGCGATCAGTTGCTGGTAGTAGGCCTGCAGGTACTGCTGCAGCGCCGGGTCGAAATAGATATCGTATTCCCGGGCAATCTCCCGCTGCTGGCTGAAGGTGTCATCCGCGAGGATGGTCAGCTCGCCATCGGCCATCAGGAAACCGGTGTTGGTCAGCGATCCCGATGTTACATCGATGGTCACGTCATCGCCCGAGACCTCGCCTGCAATCACGACGAATTCCGAGGCGCCGAGATCAATGTCGCCGGAGGCTTCAATCAGTCGGCCATCATAAAGCGTAAAGCTCGTGGCCCCGATATTAACATCGCCGCTTGCTGTCAGATCGCCATATTGACGCACATCCGATCCGGTCAGCGTCACGTCATCGGCGCTCTCGATGTCCTTGTAGAACAAATCGCCCGCAGACTGTGCACTCAGCGATTGGCCGCGCGCCACCCCATAGAGGTTCACGCCCTGACCGGCTTCGGGGTTGCGCACAACCACGGTACCGCCCGTCAGTGTGCCACGCTCACTGGCATCAATGGCGAAAGGAGAGGTTTTTGCCACGGTGCTTGGGGCCGCCACAATACCGGTGCCGGACAATTGGCCAAAGCTCAGGTCTTGTACCCGCTGAGCTCCGCCGGAGACGACAAGGCTGTTCTCGACGGCCTGACCATCCGTCGTAATGGCGCCATCCACGATCAAATGGCGACCGAACACCCCCGCCTGGTCCCCAGCAGCAAATCCACCTGGACCAATGCTCACCGTTCCTTGAGTGACGAGCAGGTCCACGCGCGACCCATTGATGATCGGCTTGCCGGTGGTGAGCGTCGAACTCGTCGAGTTCAAGAACGCACAGCCATTGCAGCTGATCCCGTTGGGGTTGGCGATGACAACCGCTGCAGACTGACCAAAGACCTCCGTCGTGCCGGTGAGGGTCGACGGGGCCGCAGACGTCACCTCGTTCACGATCGTGCCGGCCGGACCAGACACCATCAGGTTCGGGTTGGCCGTGACGTTCTGGCCGATGACACTCACGCCACCCGTGGTCGAGTTGTTCAGGACCAGGCCATTCTGATCGACGTTGAACTCGGTGAACTGGTTGAGCGACACCCCGCTTTGCGGCGTGGCAATGTTGACCTGCGGTGTGCCGTTGCCCGTTTGCAGGAAGGAAGTACCCGGCGCAGACGGATCGACGATGATCTGTTGGCTGTAGGATGCGGTGACGGAGCTGAAGATGATCGAGGCGCTCGAGACAAGCGTGACGAAACCATGAAACGCCCTACCGACCTTTTTCGATACGCGCCCACTCAAACCAACCATCTATTCGTCCCGTCTTTTTCCGGCCCTGGATCAGGCCTGTAATTTATTGCCACCAATGCGGCCTAGTTCGTCTCTGCGCGTTCCGTTTCCGGCTGCTCGGGCCGCCAAGCCTTGGCCCGCTGCTGGGCCCGGGTGACGTCCTCTGCGCTCATCTCTTGCTCCAGAGCCGTCCGCGCGGCGGCCGCCTGCGGATGTTCCAATGTGGCGGCGATGTTGAAGTAGCTATGCGCCTTTACCAGATCCTGATCGACGCCCAAGCCGACCGCGAAGGCCTGACCGAGCGCATAGAGCCCGACCGGATTGCCCGAGGCCGCCGTCTGCTGAAAAAGCTGAACGGCGCCTTCGATATCCTGTTCGACATATTTGCCTTCGATCAAGGCGTTGGCGTATTCGTTCTTGGCCCCGAGATGCCCTAGCTCGGCGGCTTGCTGAAACAGCGCATAGGCGCGCGCTTCGTCCTGCTCAACGCCACGGCCTTCAAGCGTTAGGCTGCCACAGTTATACGCCCCGTTTACATCGCCCAATTCTGCCGCTTCGCAAATAAGCTTGGCGCCCTGCTCATAGTCCTGGAGGACGCCGTTTCCCTGGATGTGCAACACGCCAAGCCGGTTCTTGGCAGGCGCTGATCCCTTGGCGCTGCCTGCAAGATACAGGCCCACAGCGGCCTTCAAGTTGGGGGTGCCGCCCATGCCGAGCTCCAGCATGCGGCCAAGGTAAAACGCCCCGTCGGCTTGGCCCGCATCGAAGGCCGCTGCGAAATGCTCAGACGCAGCTTCGAAGTCCCGGGTTTCAAGCGCAGCGAGACCTTGATCGATCCCGGAACTCTCTTGAGCAGCAACCGGGATCGCTGAGATCGCAAGAGTCAGGCAGGCAAATACGCCAGCCACGAACCAGACAGGATAATTCAGAATGGCCGCTCGCTTCATCCGTTCCCCAAGTCAAAAAGCATAACTTTTAAGATTGATTTACATGTATAAAACCACCTTTGCGAGAGTAAATTTGTTCTGGATGCGTTTTTTCGGCAAGAGGCGTCACACCGGCCCGCACTTTCGGGAATTATTTGTTTGTCGTCTTGCTCGTAATGTCCCATCCGCTCTCCTTTGTGAGTCCATACAAACCCACAATGGCACATCAAGGCTGTCGGGGGCGCGGTTACAGCATCAGTCCCGATAATATCAAAGGTGGCCATTGAACTGATCATTGGTGGTTTTCTAGCTTGTTTAGCCACCAGTTTTCCGCATCCGATAAAAATTGCTGCGCGCATGTATCGGCAATTTCGTGAACCGGCTCGGGATCACCTCGGTACAAGTCATAGCTCGTTTTACCGAAGCTAAACCATCGGTCACCACCATCCGGTCGCCCCAAACGACGTTGATCTCTGGTGGCACTAACCCTTTATTTGCGCACCTCTGCATCAGGTTCATAAAACACGTTGCTACGCTGAGGATCAGCATAACCAAGGTTTACGCAAAAGCTTCCGCCCGACGAAAAGAACTGGAAGTTGACCAAGGCTACAAAGTTACCAGTCTCTCGATAAAAATTTGGAAATGAGCCGCTAAATCCTCGTTTTCGAAGAACAGGAATACAATGCTCTTTAAGTGCGGCTTCCATCGTTTTGCGATCCGCGTTGAGGGTTGGATTTCCAAGTTTTTTAAAGAGCTTCTTAAACATGGCTAAGGCTACTCTCTGGTCCGAGAAATTCGAAGACTGCTTCGTCCGTACAACTTACCTATAGGGCATCCAAAAACGGTGGTTATCGCCGGTGACCTGTTCCCCAATGAGTCCGCTAACTTAGGTTAGCTCTGTTCAGGTTTTGGTCTTCCTTTGACCGGTTAACATATTCGACCGGTGTTAGGCCAGCGAGGCTTGTGTGTGGGCGGTTATGGTTGAAGTCGGTGCGCCATGCCGCGATCAACTGGCGGGCATGGCGGAGGTTGTCGAACAGGTGCTCATTTAGACATTCGTCTCTCATGCGCCCGTTGATGGGGAAGACGGCCCCACTCCTGAGGAGGGACCGTATAGTGGTCCTACATATCATAAGGAGCTTTCTAATGACCCCGACAACTGTTGGCCTTGATCTGGCCAAGAACGTTTTCCACGTCCATGTCGCCGATGCGGCAGGTAGCACGATTGATAGCAAGAGACTCACGCGCCGTGAGCTTCTACCTTTCTTTAAGGCTTTGCCGCCGTGTTTGGTTGGCATTGAGGCCTGTGCAACGGCTCACAACTGGGCGCGTCAATTAGCGGAACTCAGCCATGACGTGCGGCTAATCCCCCTGGCTACGTCAAACCCTATGTGCGGCGTGGCGCAAAGAATGATGCCACCGACGCGGCTGCCATCTGTGAAGCGGTGACCCGCCCCAACATGCGCTTTGTCCCGATCAAATCACGGGAAGATCAAGCCTTTCTGATGCTGCACAGAGCGAGAGGGCTTCTGGTTCGGCAACGCACCATGGCGTCTTGTGCATTCCGAGCCCACTTGGCCGAGTATGGGATCGTTGTCGCTCAAGGTAGACACCGGGTAGATAGTCTCATTGCAAAGCTGGACGAGATCCGGAAAGACCTACCGGAACATGCTTGCTTTGCCTTGAATGTTCTTATCGACCAACTGGACGCGCTTGACGCGCAAATTGAGAAGATTGATGTCCGGCTTGCTGAGATCCACGAGACCAATACAATTTGTCAGTTGCTTGCGACCATACCGGGGATCGGACCGATTACTTCGACTGCATTTGCTGCTACGGTCCCGGATCCGTCCGCCTTTCGGTCGGGTCGTGAGTTTGCTGCTTGGCTTGGCCTGACGCCACGACAAAACTCATCCGGAGGAAAACACAGGCTTGGCGGCATTACCAAACAGGGTGATCGATATCTCCGCCACCTGTTGGTGTTGGGCGCGCGAACGGTGGTGCAATACCCAAAAGCGCGCTCCCGCGTTGATGGTCCATGGATCGAGGCTTTGCTTGCACGGCGTAAGCCTATGGTCGTTGCTGTAGCTGTAGCAAACAAATTGGCACGAACCATCTGGGCAATGCTCACGACCGGTGAAGTGTTTAGAACTGCATAACCTCTTGGACCAAACAAACTGGACACAACGAGATGGCACAAGTGCAATGATAGCGTGATGGCAAATCGGCAGAGCTGAGGACCGAGAAAGCCCGGAGAGCTTTAAGCGCATCAAAGCGCGTCCCGTTGATGAGGCCTCGATCCGCCGACACCATCAGGGCCAGCAGTCACGTATGGACTGCACAAACAGGCCGAATACATGAACGCACCCGCCGATGAAGATCACAATCAAAACGCTTGCGCCCGCGGGGCCGTCTATACATGAAGCTTTCGACAAACCCGTTCTGCATGGGCTTGCCCGGTGCGATGTAGTGCCAGTCAACCTTGCGATCCTCCTGCCATTTTATGATCGCATTCGAAGTTAGTTCTGTGCCGTTGTCGCTGACCACCATGCAGGGATAGCCGCGCATCTCAGCAATGCGGTCCAGCTCCCGATCCACACGGTCACCTGAGAGCGATGTGTCGACCACGGCAGCCAAACATTCGCGGCTGAAGTCGTCGATCACATTCAGAATGCGGAAGCGGCGACCGCAAGACAGGCTGTCGGACACAAAGTCGAGCGACCACCGTTGGTTTGGTCCCTGCGGGATCGCCATCGGTGCTCGGGTGCCCACAGCGCGCTTGCGACCGCCCCGTTTGCGGACAGTTAATCCTTCTTCGCGGTAAATCCGGTATAGCTTCTTCCAATTCACCGTCCAGCCTTCACGTTTGAGCAGGATGTGCAGCCGCCGGTATCCAAAACGACGTCGGTCAGATGACAGCTCCTTCAAGCGGTCTCGCAGATCAATGTCCGTTGAGCGCTGCGACACCCGCCGATAAACACGCGGGTCGATCCCAGCCAAGGCGCAGGCCCGCTTTTGATTGTATTGCTTCTCTGTCATCGCCCAGGTCACTGCCCTTTTGCGTGAACCGGGTCTCAAAAGCTCTTTTTTCCCAACATCTCCTTGAGCGTCGACACATCCATCATTTGCTCAGCCAGCAGCTTCTTCAGTTTGGCATTCTCAACCTCAAGCGCCTTCTGTCTCTTGGCCTCCGATACTTCCATGCCGCCATATTTGGACCGCCATTTATAAAACGTCGCATCGCTCACGCCATGCTTGCGGTACAGCTCCTTCGCACCAAGCCCTGCCTGATGCTCCTTCAGTATCCCGATTATCTGTTCTTCGCTGAAACGGCTTCTCTTCATCGTCTGTCTCCTTCTTGGAAAACAGGCTAACTCAAAAACCGGACTTCTCAGGGGAGCATGTATGAACTGCCTTCCCCTGCAAGCGTTTTGTTGATGTCCCTTTGACCCTGCTTCTATGTATTCGGTCTTTCGATGGGGCCATTCGATTTGCCCCTGACCAAGATGGGAAGTCGCGCGTCCTGTGTCTCGTTAGCTCATCGGCACTCTGGGGGCCATGCTCCCCGTCAGACTGACAAGACGCCGATTGGTCGTTGGTCCATCTCCTCCTCGCTCGCAGATTCCTATGTGTTGCGCAGTTGCGTGTCTATGCGCCCACAAGCGCCGCGGGACGATATCGCTCGCCTTTCGTCAATACGGCCCAGGCGATCCGCCCATCTTGTTGGCCATGGCAACGGCAGCGACATTCACGTGTGCCCGCTCTTTCAGCCCATCTGCCCATTGGGTTATAGGCGATGCTCGATCCCGCACGAGATGCAGAACGGTCCGCGCCCCATGGATGAACAATTTGCGGAGGTATCGGTTGCCGTGCTTTGAGATGCCGATCAGCTTGGCTTTTCCACCTGTGGTGATCTGACGTGGCACGAGACCAAGCCATGCGGCAAGATCGCGCCCTTTGGCAAAGCTGCTGCCGGTTCCAACGGCAGCCACAAGGGCGCTGGCAATCGTTGGGCCAACGCCAGGGATTTCCATCAACCGCTGCATGTCGGCATCTGCCTTGGCAAGAGCCTTGATCTCGGTGTCGATCGCTTCAACTCGGTCGTTAATCGTGGCCAGTTCTGCCATCATGTCTGACAACATCGACAGGATACGGTGCGAAAGATCAGCGGTGCCTGCCGCAACCAATCTGACCAGCTCTTTTTGGAAGACGTGGCGACCTGCTCCGACCCGAATGCCGCGCTCCATAAGAAAGCCCCGGCCTTGATTGATAAGGCGTGTCCTTTCGGTCACCAACCGCTCGCGGGCTCGGTGCAGAGCCTGAAGATCAAGCTGCTCTTCCGATTTGATCGCGACGAATGACATTGTCGGGCGCGTCGCGGCCTCGGCGATCGCCTCCGCATCACGGTCATCATTTTTGTGAACCTTGACGTAAGGCCGGACATAAAGCGGCGACATCAGCCGAGGCGCATGTCCGTGTTGAAGGCAAAAACGACCAATGTGATGCGCGCCGCCGCAAGCCTCCATCGCAACAATGCAGGGATCCAAACCTTCTAGAAAGTCCAGCAACCGGTGCCGTTGAAGGCGCTTGCGGTATACGACCGCGCCTGTTGCGTCCAATCCTGCAAGGCTACAAACGGTCTTGCCCAGATCAATGCCCAAAACTTCGATAACCATCAGAATGCTCCTCTCTCTCCACCTATGCCCACAACAATAGCTGCGGTTTGGCGGGAAGGCAGTTCATCCCATTAGCTCATGCGGGACGTTGTTTGGGTCATCGTCATCACGAAGCACCAGGTAAAGGTGACCATATCCTGTTGGGATGCCAATTGGAGGAAGTAGAACTTGTTTCGACTCGAGATAGATTCTTATCGCCATAGTTACTTTTCTTCCATCGCTCTGACCATGTTGAAGCACTCATTCACGCCATCGAAGTTGGCCTGGCCGCCACCCTTTAGCCAATCTCGTGGCGCGAAAACCAAACCTTCTATTGCCACGTCCTGAAAGTCAGAGTCAGCGCTGATCCGGAGCTGCAACCTGGAAGTCGAGTCTTTTCCCCTCATACCAGATCGTTCATGGAATACGTACGTCACCTGCGAATAGTTCGAGCGGGTCTCGACAAGTGATTTCTCCAAGACCAGCCCTGCCCCGTCCACAAATTGTCGCAGCATGAAGGTAAACACATCGGGATCGACATCAAAAGGACTTTTCGCCGGTTGTTCGTTCATTTCGCCGGAGTTTTTTATCAACTGGCTCAAATGCTCATAAAATGCGATTGTAAAGTAGTTCACCGTTCGCTTGGTAGCGTTACTTAGCGCTATAGAAATATGAAACTGACTCGGTTGTAGTCCATTGCTCTTGAATTCCTCTATGGCCTTACTTCCGAAGCGCGTCCGCGACCACAGCTCTAGCGCAACCTTCTGATGTTTGGCCGGATCGAGAGTCTGCTTTTCAAAGCTGCTATCCGTCTCTAGTGAGATCCCGTCAGCACGAAGTTCTTCAATTCTATCTTGAAACTGAATACCTGCTTTAACTGCTTTGGCTGACAGTAACATTGCAGCTTCAGTTGAGATGCTTTCCGGCTTGCATTCTTGCGCATCAGCCCAGACTGGCGACGAAGTGCTGGTTAGAAGACAGAGAACGACCACACATCCTACTTTGAAGGTTTTCAGCGATGATTGTAGAGGTCGAAGTCGTGGCAGGGATGTTTCATCCTCAACTGGGCACGCCCTCAACTTCGGCACAAGTTTGTATTTTGGCATGCGAATGATCGTCCTTTCCAACCCGAGAATCGAGTCCAGCACGGAGGGATAAGTTGATCAACATTAATTGTAGTTAGATATAGAACTCCATGTGCGTTTTATGCGTGGCGAAATATCCGCAACGCAGTGATACTGGACTCTTACGGTCCAAGTCGAAATGTCCAGTTTTGGATTGTTGTGTTTGGCCTCAAAAGTCTGAGGCAAACAGTCAACTGTCTCCGCTCGCACCGGAAGTCCCCCAAAAAGATCACTACAAGACCAAAACCTATGGCAAGTTGTGCTCCTGGCATCCGCATTGGCGTCACTCTCGAAATCGCAAGATCGTGGAACAGAAAGTCGGTTCAGAAAAAGTAGAAGTGCGCAGAATCAATGCAAAATAGAAAATTGGCCGTCGAGATCGCTTTCGAATCGGGTGATCTTGTTTGTCGAATTCCCGATGGGCGAATGACATTCCGAGAGGATTTGGCAATTGTGGTCATCCTCGTCCAGAAACCCTATGCAAAGTCCGATAGATGGTCGACCGTGAGACGGAGAAGACCTCGGCGAGGTCGCGGTAGGATACTGCGTATCGGACATAGAAGAATACCGCGTGCAGGATCACTTCCTTCGGGAACTGCGCGCCTTTGAACGACACCATCCAACCAACCTCATGGACAAATCATACTCGCTGATAGACCATAACAGCAAAGTTTGCGACAGAACCCGCCCAAATACCCAGCCGGGCAGACCGCTAGTTGAATTGCCATTTTTCGCTCTACCTTTCTACAAAAAAATCATTACAGCCTTTACGCTTATAACACGCAGGTCTTCACGACGCACAACCAAGGTCAAATCTAGGTTTTCGCTCCAAGACCGTCAGTCCACCTATATTTTGCACTAAAGGGGTAGCCCCTTCCAATAAAGGAATCCCCACCTCTCCAGCGCGCACGGAAAACAGCGATTTCGTCAGACCCTAACCCAAAGTGACTAGGGTGTGAACCCAATTCAGCGGCTTGCTGATATGTCTCTGGCGTGATTCATCTGTCCAAAACAGGTGTGTTATGGCGAGATTTGATCTGAGTGACGAAGAATGGGCAGCAATCAGGCCACATTTACCCGAGCAAGGGCGCGGTCCGCAGCGCAAGGATGACAGGATGATCCTGAACGGGATCTTCTACATCTTGCGCACAGGCGTGCCCTGGCGCGATCTTCCTGAGCGTTACGGCCCCCGAACGACCGTCTACAACCGCTACGCCAGGTGGGGTGAGCGTGGGGTCTGGCGACGCATATTCGAGGCCCTTGCGACAGAATGTGAGGATGCCCTGATCTTCATTGACAGCTCTATCGTCAAGGCACACCGCGCGGCAGCAGGCTCAAAAGGGGGAGTTGGCGCAGGGTATTGGACGCTCACGCGGCGGTCGCGGCAGTAAGGTTCACGCCGCTGTAGACCATAGCGGACGGCCGTTGCGCATTGAGATCACGGGGGCGCAGGCCCATGATAGTAAAGCCTTTGGAGCTTTCCTTGGCTGGCAGAAACAACCCGCCGCAATCGTCGCGGACAAGGCGTATGGATCGAAAGCCATCCGTCAGGCCATTACGGATGAGGGCGCTCTGGCCGTGATCCCATGCAAGTCAAACGCCCGCATCCACATCCCGCATGACCCCGACATTTATGCGCAACGAAACCTTGTAGAACGCTTCTTTTGCCGAATGAAGGACATGCGCAGGCTGACAACCAGATACGAAAAAACTCAAACGGAACTTCCTGTCGATGGTCCACATCTTCGCAATCAGATGTTGGGTGAATTGAGTCCACACCCTAGCAGAAAGCCAATGCGATGCGGGCCGCTCATCCGTCCACCCAAACCCAACAGCGCGAAGCCACGGCTCAAACTTAGAAAGGTCCCCGATCTCGTTCCCAACCTTTTGCAAGCAGATTTCCAGATCGGCCATTTTTTCGAATTTTCCGGTGTCCAGATTTGCAAGGGATACCGTTTCTGTTTCTGCTTCGAACGAAAGGCAGCTCAATGCATTTGGAAACTCTGACGCTGTGGCCAAAGCCTCTCGACCGTCCGAGTATTTCGAGCTTGGGTTTTGGGCATCCAGTGGCAGTCCCCGATAGTAGACTGAAGTAAAACCTTGGTCGATAGTGGATACCTTCACTTCGAAAGGGTCGCCGCTTTCTTCAGCGGATTCTGCACTTAAAGGTGAGGCTGCCGAGAACAAAACGAATGCGCTGGTTAGATACCGTTTCAACTGCAAATCCTTCTAGAGCTAGCAGTGCCCTCACCGACTCGTAGAATAGGAAGAAGACCCGAGGCCGCAACCCTAAAGTGTATCAAGGAATCCGTTCAAAACCCTGGGGTCATGCTGCTTGAAAAGAAGCGGGTGTCTGCCCTCTGTGTGCGCCAGACCAGTTAATGCAACATGTATAACCGCCCCATGCGCAAGAGGTAATTTCGGAGCTGATTTAGGCGCGTCATCGGGTGCTGACATGTATCCGGCCTCTGATGCAGCTATCTACATGCTGCGGGCCCGTATGGTGTTCGAAGATCAGATCCAAATCAGTCCCGCGTGCACGTCGGCACATGTTGCATGCTGGATGTCTGATCCTGTCTCACGACTGTTGCGCCAAACTGCTCCTTGCCCTCTTACGCTCCGACGTTCTCGCAGCCACGGCAGCTTTATGCTACCGCTACCGGAGACTGGTAGACACCACCACGGGCCATCAAGGCCCAGACGATGCGCGCCACTTTGTTTGCGAGTGCCACCCGAACTAACATCGGTGGCTTGCGTAGCAGCAGATTACCCAGCCATGTTCCCGGTTGAGCATCTGGATGGGTACGTCGTTTAATAATGACGCTGTTCGCACCAATAACCAGCAGCCGTCTCAGGGATCGCTCCCCCATTTTCGTCGTTGCCCCAAGCCTTTGCTTGCCGCCCGTCGAATGTTGACGCGGCACCAGCCCAAGCCAAGCCGCAAAATCACGCGCCCTCCGGAAGTTTTCTGGTGGCGGAGCAAGAGTAGCAATTGCAGTGGCAATCAGCGGGCCGATACCTGGTACTGTCATCAGGCGCCGCGCAAGCTCGTCTTCCTTGGCCCGGCGGGCGATCTCGGCATCAAGCTTGGCAATTTCCGTTTCAAAATGCCCGAGTGTTGCGATGAGGGCTTGAAACGTCGCAATGGCTTCCATTGGCAGTTCACAATCTGAACCCTCAACGATTGCAACGAGCTTCGATGCATTTGCTACGCCCTGGGGTACGATTTGCCCGAATTCATTCAAGTGCCCTCGCAAGGCATTGATGGTTTGGGTCCGCTGCCGGATGAGAAGTTCCCGGACACGAAAAACCATTGCCGCGCCTTGCGTTTCTTCGCTCTTCACGGAAACAAACCGCATTGTCGGGCGCACCGCAGCCTCACAAATAGCCTCGGCATCCGCAGCATCGTTCTTTTGCCTCTTAACGAACGGCTTAACGTAGGAGGGCGGGATCAGCCGCACCTCGTGCCCCAACTTGCCGATTTCGCGGCCCCAAAAATGGGCGCCCCCACAAGCCTCCATTGCGATCACACAAACTGGCAACTCATTGAAGAACCCCAAAACCTGTGCGCGTCGCAGCTTTTTGCGAAACAATACCCTGCCAGATGCATCGGCACCGTGAACTTGGAACACACTCTTTGCGAGATCGAGACCAACCGTAACAAGCCTTGACATAACCGTCCTCCTAATTGGATCAAACATGACCCACCTTGACACAAGAGTGACGTCGGGGGGCGGTTACAGCATCAGACCCATAATAGCGGCACATTCATTCAACAATATCACACCAAGCGGTTTTGAGGCCTCAGATGCGATGATCCCAGTCACGCTATTCATAGCAAGTACCTGACGGGTGGTCGCTGTCATTGTTTGACGATCTGGGCCAGCGCCATCGGCAAGTTCGTCAATCAAGAGATAGATGAACTCTGACACGACAAGCGCATCGGTCTCCTTCTCTAAGCTAATTTCAGTGGATGACGCCATTAGTTGTGTCCTTCGGACGGGCTTCAATAATTTGATCAAATTTGCAGACTGATAAAAAGCCGTCAATGGCTGGAAAATGCCGCTCTACCGATCGTGGGGTGCATCAACAAACCCTCGTTTTTGGGAGGCGTGCAGGGGCAACGAATGGCGGCTCCAATTCCATTATTGTCTATCTACTTTGAACGGAGTCGTCTAACTCCGGCGGCAAACAATCAATCAAAAGGCTAACACATGATATTCCCTCGCCTAGCAGCGTTCGTCACGGCGCTGCTCATGCCGTTCTGTGTCCACGCTGCGGATCTCGCCCAGACCATCGACCAGCTTGAAAGCCAACTTGACGCACGTATCGGCGTGGCCATTTATGACAGCGCAACCGGGGATGAGTGGACACATCGTCCGAATGAGCGTTTCCTGATGAACAGCACCGTTAAAGCGCTGGTTTGCGCCGCCGTCCTGTCACGCGCCGATCTGGAATTGACAGAAACCTTGCCGGTGCGCGCGCAGGACGTTGTTGGACATGCTCCCGTGACGCAACACCGTATCGGGGGCACAATGACGATTGCAGGTTTGTGCCGTGCTGCGGTCGATCAAAGCGACAACGGCGCCACGAATATCCTATTCGACAGGCTGGGCGGGCCTGAGCAGCTGACGGCCTTTCTGCGCAGCATCGGTGATGAAGTCACCCGATCCGACAGAACCGAGCCCGCACTGAATACCTTCGTCCCAGGTGATCCGCGCGATACGACCAGCCCGGCTGCGATGGTGCGCACACTTCAAACGTTGCTCGCGGGTGACGCGCTATCGCCCGAGAACCGGAAGTTACTGGCCGATTGGATGCGCCCTGGCGGCTGGACCAGTGCCCTGATCCGCCCCGCCGTGCCCACCGGATGGGACGTGTCCGACAAATCCGGCAGCGGCAAGCACAACCGTAATCTGATCGCGATGCTGACCCCGCCAAATGGTGCCCCTATTTTTGTCAGCCTGTCGATCTCTGACACGAACGCTAACTTCGCCACTCGTAATGCCGCACTGGTGGAGCTTGGTGCGGCCGTGATGGCGATGCTTATCAAGAGATGACGTGACAAGCAGCGTAGAGCCGCAGTTTTTCTGCTGGGGCACCTATACTGTCCTCCATATTCATGAAGGGTTGCAAGTGCGAGTGTCGGCAATAGGCCGCACGCCGGACGTTCAGGACGGCTCCAAATGCCCTCGTTTTGAGTGACTTTCAACAGCGGTTGACAGTTGAGTGCTTCGTTCCAATGACTTATAGGATCCAAGTAAATCTCCAGTATCAACACCTAGTGGGAAGAGACTGGAGGCACGAGAAACAGGCACCCGCATGGCAAGCCCCAAATGGTCAATCGTCACAACGTGTTCAGAGCCTCGGAAGTTGATTGAGGCATTCTTAGCGCATCATCTGACAACTGAGGTAACCGAACTATTTGTATTCTTTGACGACCCTTGCGACGGGTTGGCAGAGGTGTTTGCTGATGTTCCCCGTGTGACGACAATAGCATGTGACAGCGACTATTGGGCGAAGTATGGCCCGAAGAAGGGCCGGCCAAAAGGACATCGTCAGCGGCAAACACACAATGCAGAACTGGCGGCACGCCGACTTTGCAAGACTGAGTGGATAGCGCATATTGACGCTGACGAATTTTTGTACCCGAGGGCCAGCAGCTCGATTTCATCAATTCTTTCCAACGTCCCCAATGATATTGATGCTGTGAGAATCCTTCCTGCAGAGCACATGTTCAGCGAAAAATACAACCCTGGCCAACTTTCGCTCCAGGGCTACTTTAAGCTCAAACCTCCAAATGGGAGTCGTTGGGGACATGTGCTGTATGGCGATCTCGGAGAATTCTTCCCGAACGGCTTTCAAGGGCATGAAGTAGGCAAGAGTTTCAAGCGGACAAGCAACCGCGAAGCTCGGTTTAACATTCACTTCGTCCGCAAGGATCGGACAAGCATTCCAGAGGTAAAAATCTCCCAGGAACAAGCAGTGCTGCTCCACTACTTCCCCGCATCGTTCGAGGACTGGTGCCATAAATTTGAACGTCGTGTCGAGGACGCCCAATATTTCCAGTCAATGCCAGAACATGCGCAGCGTCGCTACGGCCTATACGAGTCCGCCCGCCGACAGAAGCAACCAGATGGCGTTGATGAGCTCTTTCGATCCTTGAACGTTCTACCGAAAAATTCCCCTGCCCTTAAGGAAAAGCCGGAGCTTTTCATTCGTCCCGACTTGAACTTTGTTGAATCAACACAGACGTTTGTGCGGCCCTATGTCCGCGCCCACAAATTTGAGCATGTGAGTTCTCCATCAAAGGATACAATTTCCGCACAACAGCGAATATTCCAGATTGGCATGAACCGTTGCGGCACTAGGGAGATTTGCGCCATGTTCGGGCGGAGAGGGTTTTCGTACGCCCACTGGGATGGCGGCAATCTAGCCAAGTCGCTCCGCATTGCCAAAGCGGGCGAAGCAATGCCATTTTCTGACTATGCTCACTACCAACTCTTGAGCGATATATCCTACGGAAGCAGCGGTGCAGACATATATGATGGCTTCTACGATTTCGAATATATCCATTCCTATTTTCCAGACGGCATTTTCGTACTGAACTATCGACCAGTCGAAGAATGGTTGGCCAGCCGGAAAAAGTTTCGCAAAGGACAATACCTGATTGAGCATCAGCAAGCATATGGCTTACCGGACGAGGGAGCAGTTTTAGAAAAATGGAAAAGTGATTGGGAACAACACGCAGCCAAGGTCCGTGCAAAGGCTGCCAAGGGTGAGTTGCGCTTGGTTGAATATTCGTTGAATACCGAGAAGCCGTCCGCTTTCTTCCAGCGTCTTCAGAGGCTATTGGACGACGGGTACGCAAGGGACGAGAACTAATGGCCATCGAAGTTCGAAAATTTGGCCAAACTCTTAATTTGGCTTGGCAAGAACCTCGCCGCCCCTACCAGGCAACGCTATTCATTGATAGCGAGAAGGGCTGGAAAGCCCGGCGGCGCTTGCTTAACGATGGCGTCGTCAATTGCGTGGTTCTACATTTCAAAGCAGATCAACCCCATGAAGTCTCTGATTTTGCTGAGGCGTTGGAAGCCTTTCGTTGTCTAAACTACGAGAACGTTCACGTTATTGCCTGCAATGCAGCGGTGGTGCCAAGCCTTGCGGTCGTGTCTGGTCTCTTGCCCGAGGGCATCGCCTTGGTTAATCCGCGACCGTGTGCGAACCAAGATCGCTATCAAGACTTGCTGGAAGAGACAACCTCGCTGCTGCAAGACGTTCCGCTTACAAAGATGATCTATGATCGGAATGATGAGTTTGGCTCTTCACTAGCTCTTGCACTTGAATCCAAGCTGCCACACCTGCGGCAGCTTGGACTGTCTGACCTAAATAACGAGACGCTTGGAATCATAAGATCGCCAGGATATGTCGAGTCCTTTTCCAAGGGAGCAAAGTAGCAACTTGTTTAACGGTGGAAGGCCCGTTGGGTCGCGTGCTCCCGGCTGAATTTTGCCTAGCCGTGCGCTTTGATATTATGTTTCAAGGCTCAGGTTGTTTGCACCGATAGCATCCATGCACATCATGAAGAAGGCGGCGGTGAAGCTACCTCGGCTTATCTTGTTGGCTATGTTTCGCTCCGTCTCCGGCGATCCCAGCATCGTCAGACGGTCAGCGAGCTGACCATAGGTTATACCACGGCGCTTTAGCTCTCCCTTCAGGATGCTCTTTGCCTTACCTTCATATTCTTCGACAACTGCTGCATCTTTGGGCATGACGACCTCCAGAAAACATCATATTTGATGACGTATCAATTGTTTGGGATGTCTTCCATACCTATTTCTTGAAGCTTCAGATCGCTGGATATGCCACGGCATCTTTCGTTAATGGTTGCCAAATTGGGTTCGTTCGTCAAGCACGCCGCCCAAATTGGACTGTTGCGATCCGACCTTGGCACAAAGTCGCCGTCGGGATGGTTACAGAATCATTTCCTGCGGATGAGCTGGAGATTGAAGCGGTGGAGCTGGACCGCCATCCTTTACCCGACATTGGCTGGAAGGCATGGGGTGTGGGGCGGCGCGGATCCACACAGTCGCCGCCGATCTAAGGCGTGAGACGCGCGGCCGACTGGAAGACGTGCGCGCGCTGGTCAGCGGATTGCGGGAACGCTTTGGCGAAACCTACGCTCGTATACGGGACGTGGCCGTGCAGTCCTTGGGTGGATTAGCCTAGGCGTTGCGCGGAACCGATTTTTCCGTGCTCAAAGAGTCCAACGAATATGTCAAGGAGCCGGAACGAAAGGTCGATCGGACTGCCGAGAAGGAACGCGATATTGGTATTGATCGAGAACGGGGACATAGCCTTTAGCGGCCTTTCCGGATGGGTGCAGAAAACGGCAGCAACGAATCAAATTTTTTGGCCTAATACCCTGCCAATGAATACTAAATTTGTGGCATTTTGTTGCTTGGACTAACCCACGAGAATGCGATACGGTTTCACCATGAACATGCTTTCACGCCGCGATCCGTTTTCTTACCTGAAGGACAATTCGGTACCCCCTTTTTCAGCAGGGGAAGTTTTTACGGTAATGGATGCCCGCTGTTCACTCTGTGCACGAGGTGCCGCGTGGATCGCTCGCAATGACAGCGAACATCAATTCACGATTATCCCGCTGCAATCCGACGTAGGCAGCGCACTTATGAACCACTACGATCTCGACCCCGCTGATCCAGCGTCCTGGCTCTACCTAGAATACGGGTGCGCCTATTCGTCTCTCGATGCCTTCATACGCGTCGGTCATCGCCTCGGGGGTGTCTGGAAGTGGCTTGGGATTCTTCGCATCCTTCCGACGGTGGTGCAGGACATCCTGTATCGTGCTGTCGCACGCAACCGCTATCGGCTGTTCGGAACAACCGATCTGTGCACGTTGCCAGACACCGAAGTTCAGAAAAGATTGCTGTCGTGAAGGTTCTAATCCTCGGCGGTTATGGGGTATTTGGCGGTCGGCTCGCCGTGTTATTGTCGGATATCGGCCAGCTTCAGATTGTCATTTCCGGGCGCAATCTGGCTCGGGCTACCGATTTCTGCAATCGCTACGAGGGACTAGCGCAAGTCAAACCGCTTCGGCTGGATCGCGACGACATCGCACACGGGCTGGCGGATGAACGCCCTGATCTGGTCGTCGATGCCTCGGGGCCGTTTCAAGAATACGGCACCAACCGCTATCATGTCATCAAGGCCTGCCTTGCGGCCAAGGTGAATTATTTGGACTTCGCCGACGCCGCCGATTTCGTGTTCGGCGTGTCCCAATTCGATGATGAGGCCAAGGCCGCCGAGGTTTTTGTGCTGTCCGGTGTTAGCAGTTTTCCGGTGCTGACGGCAGCGGTGCTGCGGGAAATCTCAAAAACGATGGACATCGTATCCGTCGCAGGCGGTATCGCTCCGTCTCCCTATGCTGGGATCGGATTAAATGTTATGCGAGCCGTAGTCGGCTATGCTGGAGAACCCGTCAAGCTCTTGCGCAATGGCCTCCAGACGCAGGCCTACGGACTTACGGAAAGCATGCGTTTCACAATCGCCGTGCCCGGCCGGCTGCCTTTGAACAATATCCATTTTTCGCTGGTGGATGTACCGGATCTTCAAGTCATTCCGCCGGAACATGACACCTTGAAAGATATCTGGATGGGGGCTGGCCCCGTTCCAGAATCGCTTCACCGTGTTCTCAATTTTTTGGCCAAAACACGTGCCACCCTTGCGTTTCCATCTTTAGTGCCACTGTCAGGTCTGTTTTACAAAGTACTGAATCTCACAAAATATGGTGAGCATCGCGGCGGGATGTTCGTGCATGCTCGTGGACTGAAAGACGGTCAAGAAGTCGAGAAAAGTTGGCATTTGCTGGCAGAAGGTGATGACGGTCCGTTCATTCCGTCTATGGCGATTGAGGCAATCATTCGCAAATCTCTGGCGGATGAGCGACCGACCTGTGGTGCCCGGCCAGCGACAAGCGCATTGAAATTGGCGGATTATGACACCCTTTTTGAAGGGCGCATGATTTTTGCGGCCTTGCGAGAACAGCAGTCCTGCTCGGCACCAGTCTTCCGGCAGGTTCTGGGGTCGGCGTTGGATGCGCTTCCCGATCAGCTAATTGCTCTTCATGATAACTCGAACATACGTAATTGGAGTGGTCATGCAAACGTGCGCAGGGGAACGGGTTGGTTTGCAAACATTATTGCCAAGATTTTCGGCTTTCCTCAGGCCGCGACAAGAATGCCTGTAACAGTCACAATATCGCCTGAGCGTGGTGGAGAACTCTGGACGCGGAATTTTGACGGCAAGGTCTTCTCGTCCTTTCAGAAGCGCGGAACAGGAAGAAACGATTATCTTTTGGTGGAGCGTTTTGGGTGGATCGACGTGGCCTTGGCGCTTGTCATTGAACAAGATCGTTTATTCCTGATCCCTCGTCGATGGTCATGCTTCGGAATTTCTTTACCGCGGTTCCTGCTACCTGCCGGGCAGAGTTTTGAGACAGAGAAAAATGGGCGCTTTTGCTTTGATATCGAAATCACTGCACCCTTGTTCGGACTAATTGTGGCCTACCAAGGCGAGCTTGAGCCGTTGCATGAATTGGCGGCGATGAACTCGTGACCTGTATAGCAGGGGGCTAAGTCCGCTCAGCGTCCGCACGTCTATTGCGCAGCGAATGGCGATTTACGTTTCGCGCGATTGCTGGGCCGCGTGAAGCACACGCCAGCTATGTGGCGAGTGCGCGCGCCATGGCGCTTGCCACCCTGCCATTGGTTTGGTTTTACTCCGCCGTTGACTTCGTTTTACTTTCTGTAAGACTCAAACCGAGTTTGCCCTCTGACACGTCAATCGTATGTCATTCAACGCAACTGATCACTTGCGATCGACGTTCGCCCCAACAAAATTCCGTTTCAATCTTGATGCTGACTTCCATTCTGAATTCTCCTGAAAACACCACAGAAGTATAGACGACTATCAAGCAGTGCCCCAACTTTTCTCCACACCCCAGTGACACCAGCGGTGGAAACTGGCGCGGCCGATGCCAAAATGGCAGCAGGTCTTGGCGACACGGCTGATCTCTTCGGCGTAGCGCAGTATCCGCAACCTATGCCTAATCTTGCGTTGATCCTCCGACGTGAACATCCCCTTCTTCCCTGGTCCGGGAGTATAAAGGATAGGCCTCGCGAGTAACGGCATAAAGGGAGAATTATCCAGCCTTTGCTGAAGAGAATTTTCCGTGGTTCGTGGAGGAGCGCGTTGAGCGCAGCTCGGCAAAAAACCCGGTTCAATGGAAATCCCGGCTCAGAAACAGTTTTTTGGCCTGTTCACGAGGATGGCGCGCCGCGGACCGGGCTCCGCCGTTCTGATCGTGTCCCGTCTCATGCCCCTGTTGTTCGGCCGCTTCGATCAGCGCCGGGCGCCCGAGCGTCGACAGCATGGATGAGAGATCCTCGATCCGCTCCGCAATCAGATGGACGACCTGCCCTTCGCGCTCGATCCGGCCAATGACGCGCAAAAGCCGTCCGGCGATGACCGCCTTGCGGAAGGCCGCGTAGGTCTTGCGCCAGACCACCACGTTGGACACACCGGTTTCATCCTCGAGCGTGAGGAACACCACACCTGCTGCGGTTCCGGGCCTTTGGCGAGTGATGACGAGGCCGGTAACGATGACGCGGCCTTGGGCTTCCGGCAGGCGCT